>JAUVXY010000143.1 GCA_030603375.1 Actinomycetes bacterium
CATCCCTTCAAAATGAAAACCATATTATATATGACAGCGTAAATATAGGACTTGCAATGTCTGTCAGCGGAGGGCTTATTGTTCCAACTATTTATGATTGTGATAAGAAGAGCTTGATTGAAATTGCAAAGGAAAGAATAAGGTTAGTAGAGAAGGCAAAAAAAGGCGAGTTGAAGCTTGAAGAGATAGCAAATGGTACTTTTACCCTGACTAATTTGGGAATGTTCGGAATAAGATCTTTTTCAGCAATAATCAATCCTCCTCAGGCAGCTATACTTGCAGTAGGTGAAATTTATGAAACACCTGTAGTAGTAAATGGAAAGATTGAAGCAGGATCAGCTTTAGAGTTATCTCTTGCGTGTGACCATAGAATTGTAGATGGAGCCGTTGGAGCTAAATTTTTACAAAAAGTTGTAGAATTGGTTGAAAACCCTGAAATTCTTGTAATTTAAAATTGGGCCATAGCCACTGCTTTTTATGGGTGCTTTTGATAAAAATTGTTTGTTGATTATGAAATGAAAGACGAAGAATCAAAAATAATACTGTATTGCGTAAACTGCGACGAAGAAGTAGCTCACTCTGTGTATTATACCGGCAGTTATTTGCGAAGCGTAGAATGTGACAAGTGTGGCAAGAAAATAGAAGTAGACAGACGCCACCTCAGGACTGTTTTTGCTGAAGACTTTATAGACAGGATTTTAACAAAGCCTCATAGGATGACTGAAGATATGAAAAAAGCGTTTGCAATTCTTGTACCATTTTTTCCAAAGAGGTTGATTAAAGAGCCACTTACAGTAATTAAAGAGATTTGTGAAATTTTAAAAAGAGATAGTGAAAGAAAGCAAGAGCGAAGAGGTAAAAGAATACATAAGGCAAAAAGTAAAGAAGAAAACAGCAAATAAGATTTTATTTTAATACAGAAAGGCCGAATACCTCATTAAATTTTATCAGTATTTGCTCTTTGACATTATTTATTGGAATATTTCTATTTAATATTTTTTGCATAGAAGTCTGGCTATATTTTTTTAATCCACAGGCTATTATATTATCAAAGTAGCTTAAATCAACATTAACATTCAGGGAAAAACCATGCATCGTGATCCATTTTTTGATACGCACACCAATGGAAGCAATTTTATAGTTTTCCACAAACACACCTCTATGCTTGTCAATTCTTGTACCGCATATACCATAATGGTTTAATACTTCAATTATAAGCTGTTCAAGATTATAAACATATAAAGACAAATCTTTTTTTACATAAGATAGGTTTAAAATTGGATAACAGACAATTTGGCCGGGGCCATGAAACGTTATATCACCGCCGCGGTTGGATTGCACGAGTTCTATGTTTCTCTCTTTAAGCTTAGTATTACTTGCCAGCAAATTATCTAATTTTTTATTATTTCCTATGGTTATAACTGGCGTATGTTCTAAAAGCAGGATCACTCCGCAACAATTGCTGAGCTTGACCTGATCAAAAAAATATGTTTGTAGGTTATATGCATCATTGTAAGGTATGATGCCTAAGTCAAGGCATAATATTTTACCGCTGTTTGTCTGCAGCTTGTTGATTATTTTTTTATCTTTAATAATATTATTTACGGCTGAGTTATTTTGTTTTAAAATTTGCATGATTTTACATATTATACTATACATAATTTACTAACGCACTAACACTGTACGGAAGGGAGATATCAGGTAATGGAAACAAAAAGAGTAGATTTGGCGATAATTGGAGCTGGACCCGGAGGATATGTGGCAGCTATAAGGGCGGCTAAGATGGGAATAAAATCAGTAGTTATTGAAAAAGAACATATAGGCGGAGTTTGTCTTAACTGGGGATGCATGCCTACTAAAGCACTTACCACTGTCGCACATTTAGTAGAGAACATTAAAGATGCCAGCCAGTTTGGTATTGGCGTTTCAGATTATGGCATTGACTTTAAAAAAGTAATGCAGAGAAAGGATAAATTAGTAAGCTCATTAAGAGGGGGCCTGCAGTTTCATTTTAGCAAAAATAAAATTGAGTTTATAAAAGGAAAAGGAAAATTAACTGACACGGATAAAATATTAGTTGAATGCGAAAGTAGTGACAATATTGAGGTTATTTCCAAAAATATTATCATAGCTACCGGTTCTTCTCCAAGCCAGATTCCGCCATTTGATTTTAAAGAGGAAGGTGTGCTGACCAACAGGGGGATACTATCACTTAAAGAAATACCGAAGGAACTTCTAATTGTAGGCGGAGGAGTAGTTGGGTGTGAATTTGCAAGTATTTTTAATACTTTTGGCAGCAGCGTAACAATAATTGAAGTTCTTCCCAGAATACTCTCTACCGAAGACGAGGATGTATCAAAGCTGATAAAAGAAAATTTTGAAAAAAATGGAATAAAAATACTGACAAACTGCAGTATAGATGAAATTAAGAAAGTAAAAGACAGATATGCCTGTAAGGCAAATAACGGTGAAAGCATAACTGCGGATAATATTTTGGTTTCAGTAGGAAGGAGGCCAAATTCAACAGGTATTGGAATTGAAGAAGCAGGGATTAAAACAGAAAGAGGATATATAAAAGTTGACTCTCACTTAAAAACAAATATTGATAGTATATATGCCATTGGCGATGTAATAGGCGGATATCAATTAGCTCATGTTGCATCAAAAGAAGGAAAGATAGCAG
>JAUVXY010000137.1 GCA_030603375.1 Actinomycetes bacterium
TTTTCCATAAAACTATTCTTTAAGCTCAAAAACTAAATTTCCAATTATTACAGTGCTTCCTTCCTCCACACCCATCTTTTTCAGTTTATCACCAATTCCCATTTTTTTTAATCTGCGTTTTAAATGCTCTAATGCTTCCTCATTTTCAAAATCAGTCATAGACACGATTCTTTCCAGCTTTTTGCTTTCTATAACATATTCATTGCCCTGCCGCCTAACCTCCATTTTTTCGTCCTCCAGCTTGCGGGCATCAACTGTATAAATTTTAACCGCATCACAGCTTTTTAGCTCTTTTTCTTTTTCTTCCATCAGCTTTTCCCTGCACTCTTTTATCTTTTTGTACAAAGCCCAGACTAAATCCTGCATTCCAGTGCCAACAAATGCAGATATTAAAAAAACTTCCCTGCCGCTTTTTTTCTCTAACTTTTCTTTAATATCTTCTGCTATGCTTCTGTCTGAAATTAAATCTATTTTATTTACTGCTACGATATAATCCCTATCATACAGACCACTGTCATACAATCTTATTTCTTCCCTTAGCACATCAAAAGTTTTAATGATTTCGCTGCCATCTTCAAGGATTTTTTGGCCGTCAAGTACCATTACTAGCATCAGGGACCTCATTATATGCCTTAAAAACTTATCCCCAAGTCCGACACCGCTGTGTGCACCTTTTATGAGCCCGGGGATATCTGTGACTACAAAGCTTTCATCATCTACAGATACAACCCCCAGGTTAGGGATTGTAGTGGTAAAAGGATAATCTGCAATCCTGGGCTTAGCTGCTGATATCCTGCTTATTATTGTAGATTTCCCCGCATTGGGAAACCCAACCAGCGCAGCATCAGCTATGAGGCGGAGCTCCAGATTAATCCAGGCTTCCTCTACTTTTTCTCCTTTTTCTGCAAAGGATGGAAATCTTTTCTTCCGAGAAATAAGGCTTGCGTTTCCTTTTCCTCCAATTCCCCCACCAGCAATAACTGCACTGCTCCCTTCTTCACTTAAGTCAGACAGCACCTTTTCTTTTTCACTTTTAACTATAGTTCCAACCGGTACATTTATTATTAAGTCATCTCCATTTTTTCCGCTCCTGTTATTTGGCATTCCACTTTTTCCATTTTGAGCTTTAAAATGTATCTTTTTTTTAAAATTATACAAACTGCTTACACTACCGCTGGCTTTGATAATCACATTTCCGCCTCTTCCGCCGCTGCCGCCGCATGCAATCTTTTTCCCCCTGGCCTTGGTGTAAAAAAAGCTGATGATTCCGCTGCCGCCATCTCCAGCTTTGATATTTATTTTTGCTTCATCTAAGAACATGTATTTTTATCTTTTCTTTTATTACTTGCCACTCAAAAACTGAATTTGCCAAGACTTTCGATAAAACTGAAACTATTGCTACTTTGAAGCATTTCCTGATCTTCTGTAATAAGAAGGGCCTGCCTGCTCATAGCTGTTGCTATGTAAAGAGAATCATAAAATGTCAGTTTAGATTTCCTGGCAATATCTATTGTATTGTCAATAATTTCTTTATCAGGATATATTATGTTTAAATTCATACGATACAGGGTCTCTAAGGAAAAATGCATGATTTCATTAGTAAAGCCCTTCTTCTTAAGCAATGCATTCATAGTTTCAAAGAAAAATAAATCAGGTACAGTAACCTCTATTTCACTTTTTAGTTTTAGGTCCCGAATTTGTAATGCCAAATCTATATTACTCTCATCTTTGCAGCTAAACCACTTTACGCCTATAGAGGCATCTAGAACAATTTTCATTTATATATACCTCTTTTATCTAGAATCCCTATATTCTTTTATTATTTCTACGGCACTCTTTCCGGAAGGAAAATATTTACTTTTGGCTCGAATTTTGTCCTGCATCTTTATCGCCCACTCAACATCCCTTCTCCTTTGTTCTTTTTCCTCCAGTTCCTTTATGCTGGCAATATATTGTAATGCTGCTTCTCTGATTAACTGGCTTTTGCTCATTTTTTCTTCAGCGCAGAATTTATTTATCTCTTTTAAATTTTCTTCCGGGATAGTTATATTAATTCTTTTTGAACTCATTTTACACTCACCACTAGTAAGTATAACTGGTGTGTATTAATTGTCAACATTTTTATAACTCTTCTTAAGAATAGCAGAAACACCGGGAAACTTTTTCCCCACATTTAATATCAATACAAATATAAAAAAAACAAATAATAATAGAATGTCTATATATATAACGCTATTCTTCGAGAAATGTTCAGAGAAATAACCCCCCAAATATTGAAAAATAACTACACCAAGATTTGCAGAAGCCATTAAAAAACCCGAGGCGAAATTAGTATATCCAGGATGCAGATCAGTGCCAATAGAGTAAGTAATTGTGAAATTACCAGCTATGGCGGCTCCAAATAAAAAAATTAAAATGTTTTTTAAAATTAAATCACTGCTAAAAAATACTCCTGCCAGCGCTGCAAAAGAGATAATGGCACTAAACAGCAGCACTCTTTTCTCTTTAACATGCTTTACTATTTTATTTTTAATGAGCATTCCAGTTACAGCTGCCAGTCCATAAGACGCTAAGAATAAAGAACTTATCTTTATATCAATATTGAGACTGGAAAAATACGTGGTAAACCATGAAAAGAAAGTATTCATAGTTGCAGCATGTACAAATACTATGATGCAAAATAACAAAAAATATGGGTTGGTTGATATCTTTTTATTAATACTAAAAAGAGACCTCAGATCTCTTTTAACCTTTATGCTCTTTGGTATGTTTAATAAAAGTAACCAGGCTAGCAGAATTATTTGTGCAATAGAAATACAAATATAAAAAAAACGCCAATTTAAGCCAGTATATAATACAGCGCTCACAAGCAGAGGTGAAACAACAATAGACAGCGAATTTCCAATTACTACTTTTATTAAACTGCCAGTCTTCCTGCCAGAGTGGTAGTTTCCAACAAGAGAAAAAACACTGAAACCTATTATACCTGCCCCAACGTTCAACAAGAAACATGCTATCAAAAAAATAATATGGTGATAAGAAAAACAAAGCCCCAAACAACCAAAAATATTTAAAAGTGACCCCAGGAAAATTATCCTTTTATAGCCAAAAACTTCTATCAGATTACCGGTAACAAGTGAAGTAATTAATATTCCAAAAACACTTAGCGATAAGACGGAACCCATATAATCCAGGCCAACATTTAAATCCCTTGAAATTATTGGTATGAGCGGCCCTACAAAAGTGCAGGAAACTCCTGTTATGAATAATCGAAAAAAGGAAAAAACTAAAATTTTATTTTTTTTGGGTTTCATTAAAATAAGAAGATTTTTTTAATATAAAAGTAATCCATAAAATATAGCTATATTTTATGGATTACTAAAATAAATCTAGATTGAAATACGTACAGCATATACTTTTTAAAATT
>JAUVXY010000082.1 GCA_030603375.1 Actinomycetes bacterium
TAAGGATTTTAAAGAAAAGGTAAAAACAAGGAAGATTATAGTAGCAGGAGACAATTTTGGATGCGGATCTTCCAGGGAGCATGCTCCCATATCTATTAAGGGGAGCGGAGTAAAGCTTATTATTGCTAAATCTTTTGCACGTATTTTTTTTAGAAATGCTATAAATATTGGGCTCCCGGTTGTTTCAAATGCTGAAGCAGGAAAACATATTAAAGATGGAGATGAGTTAGAGATAAATTTAGGCAATGGAAAAATTTATGATATTACAACAGATAAAACTTTTGATATAAGTCCGCTTCCTGAGTTTATACAAAAGATAATAGAAAGCGGCGGCTATATAAAGTATATAAAAAAAACTATATAAAAATTATGATATGTAAGGTTGATGTATGAACAAGATAATGGTTCTCCCCGGTGATGGGATAGGAACAGAGATTATAGCAGAGTCTGTAAAGATTCTAAAATATCTAAACGAAAGCTTTAATTTAGATATTGAGTATGGATACGATTATGTTGGCGGTATAAGCATTGATAAAAATGGAACGCCTCTTACAGGAGAGACGTTGGATAAATGTAAAAATTCAAAAGCAGTTTTACTTGGTGCAGTGGGCGGTCCTAAATGGGATAGCACGGATCCTGATAGCCCCCGTCCGGAGGAAGCTTTAATGGGGCTCAGGAAAGAACTTGGACTATTTGCAAACTTAAGGCCCGTTAAAATTTACAAGCCTCTGGTATCTGCTTCAACGTTAAAAAAAGATGTCCTGGAAGATGTTGATGTACTGGTTGTAAGAGAGCTTACAGGCGGCATTTATTTTGGTGAGAGAAAAAGGATCAAAGAAGGCGGCAGCACATCTGCATACGACACTATGGCATATAGTGATTACGAAATAAAAAGGATTGCAGAACTGGCTTTTCAGACTGCACGTTCAAGGAATAAAAAGGTAACTTCTGTGGACAAGGCTAACATTTTGGAAAACTCAAGGCTGTGGAGGGAGATAGTATGCAGCGTACACAAAAAGTACCGGGACATAGAACTAAACCATATGTATGTTGACAATGCCGCTATGCAGCTTATAAGGAACCCGGGGCAGTTTGATACCATACTTACATCTAATATATTTGGAGACATACTGAGTGATGAAGCCGCTATGATCTCAGGATCAATCGGCCTTCTTCCGTCTGCATCACTCAGGGAAGATAAGTTTGGCATGTATGAACCAATACATGGAAGCGCTCCTGACATACAGGGGCAGGGCAAGGCTAATCCCATTGCAACGCTGCTGTCGCTTGCAATGATGTTCAGGTACAGCTTTGGCATGGAAAACATTGCATCTAAGATAGAATGTTCAGTAGGTAAAGTGCTGGACAATGGAAACAGAACAGCGGACATATATACAGACGGCACAAAACTTGTCAATACAGGTGAAATGGGAGATCTTGTTTTAGCTGAATTAAAAAAACTTTCTGATTAATAAAACAGGCGGTGATTTTTCATAATGGAAAGAGATAAAATATTTATATTTGATACTACGCTAAGAGACGGCACACAGGGTGCAAATATATCTTTTTCGGTAAGGGACAAGCTGCAAATAATAGACAGGCTTGACGATATAGGAATAGACTATATTGAAGTAGGTTTTCCTGCATCCAATCCAAAGGATGAGGAGCTATTTAAAGAGCTGAAAAACAAAAAGTACAAAAATTCTAAAATAGTAGCTTTTGGGAGAACCAGATACAAAGATACATCTGCTGAAAAAGATGCAAATCTTAATCTTCTTGTGAGATCGGAAACAGACAGTGTTTGTATCTTTGGCAAATCATCATCACTGCATGTTGAGGAAGTTATTGAAACAACTCTTGAAAATAACCTGAGCATGATCTTTGATTCTGTGCAGCTTTTGAAAAAATATTTTTCAGAGGTAATTTTTGACGGAGAACATTTTTTTGACGGCTTCAGGCAAAATTCCGATTATGCCATTAAGACTTTAAAGGCAGCACAGGAGGCAGGAGCAGATTGGATAGTGCCATGCGATACGAACGGAGGCTTTCTTCCGGGCGAGATGCTTGAAGTTCTTGACACAGTTAGCAAAGAGATAAGCGTTCCTCTGGGAGTGCATTTCCATAATGACAGCGGGTGCGCTGTTGCAAATACAATAGTTTCGGTAGAAAAGGTAAAAGGCATTAAAATGGTGCAGGGCACCATAAATGGGTATGGTGAAAGGTGTGGCAATGCTGATTTGTGCCAGGTTGTTCCAGGTCTGGAATTGAAGTTAAAAAAGAAGTGCCTGAAAGGCAGCAACCTTAAACATATGACAAATTTGTCAAGGTTTGTAAGCGAAGTAGCAAATCAAACCCTGGTTTCCAGCCAGCCTTTTGTTGGACACAATGCATTTGCTCACAAAGGCGGAATGCATGTAAGCGGGGTCAGCAAAATTTCAAAAGCTTTTGAACACATAGAGCCGGAATCTGTTGGAAATACAAGAGAGATTTTAATATCAGAGCTTTCAGGAAAGAAGTCTATTATACTTAAAGCAAAAGAGTTTGGAGTAAATCTGGAAAATGATTTGGAAAAAGTTAGCAAAATTTTAAACAGGATTCAAAATTTAGAGCATAAAGGATATCAATTTGAAGCAGCTGACGGCAGTTTTGAACTGCTGGTAAAGGATATAGCCGGTGTTAAAAAGGAATTCTTTACTCTGGAAAGTTTCAGGGTACTAAATGAAAAAAGGGCTGGAGGAGAGATGCTGTCCGAGGCAACTGTCAAGGTATATATTGGTGGTGATAGGATTGTTGAAACAGGCGAGGGCAATGGTCCTGTAAATGCTCTGGACTGTGCCTTAAGAAAGGCAATTGGAAGCCGCTACCCAAGTTTATCCAGAATAGAGCTTGCAGACTTTAAGGTCAGGGTGCTAAACGAGAAGAAAGGCACGGCTGCAGTAGTAAGGGTTCTTATAGAGTCCACAGATGGTGAAAAGAGCTGGGGCACCATAGGGGTGTCTGAGAACATAATAGAGGCAAGCTGGCAGGCTTTAGAAGACAGTGTTGTTTACGGGCTCATGCATGTCGAAGGCACCAGGCAGGGAAAATAGGGCGTCTCCGCAGGTTTGTTTGGTAAGTAAATTAAAGAATTAGATTTGTGCTACAATCATCAAGTATAAACTGTTAATATACTTTTACCATTTCATAAATTATATTCTCAAGCATATAGGTGCCATAACTATAAATTTAAAGAGTATCTCACATGAAACCATCAAATGTGTGGAGACTATTAAGAATACTTTTAATAATCTGTAGATATAATAGAGTTAAAGCAGATAAGATATCAGAGGAACTGGAAATCTCTACAAGACAAGTTTATCGAGACATTAATTGTTTGAAACTGGCAGGAATACCCGTATATTCTGACAGGAATGGTTACTCGGTAACTCCAAATTTTTTTATACCTAAGATCAGTTTAAATTTATCAGAAATAGCGACACTTCTTTTTTTCATAAACTCTGCTCAAGTGCAAAAAGGAACCCCCTACTTTCAATTTTTAAATGCGGCATGTGAAAAAATTATAAATGCACTTCCAGTGGATCTAAAAAAAGTAATTTTAGCAAATAAAATTAATGGATTGGTGGATTTTGGTTTAGAAACAAAGGTAAATTACAAAGAAATAGAGGGTATTTTTGGATCTATCTATAGCGCGCAACTGGAAAGAAAATCTATTCATATAAAATATTTTAGCATGGAGAAGAAAGAAGCGATAAAAAGGGTAGTGGATCCGTATGCTTTAAAGTTCATGTTTGGGGTTTGGTATTTAATCGGGTATTGTCATTTAAGAAATGAAATTAGAACATTTAGAGTTGATAGGGTAAAAGAAATAGAAATTTTAGATGATAAATTTATTGTTCCTGAGGACTTTAGTCTTGATAATTTTTTCGGAGGCAGCTGGGGAATAAAAAAAGGTAAGAGGGCCAAGGTTAAACTAAAATTTAGTCCAAAAATCGCTGAATTTATTAGTGAAATTACATGGCATCAGTCACAAGAATTGAAGCTTAACAAAGATGGGTCGTTGCATGCTGATTATGAGGTTATGGGGTTGGATGAGATAAAGAGGTGGATACTTAGTTTTGGCGCGGATGTTGAAGTTATAGAACCGAAGAAGTTAAGGGTAGATTTAATAAAAGAGATCAAAAATATGAATAGTATGTATGAGGTGCATTAAAATTTTATATTTTTTTATCTTTGACATATAGTTGTCAGGGTTAAATAGTATAATTATGTTGCATAAAAAGTCTTTGGTCGGAGGTTAAAATGATAGAAGCAATTAGAAAAATTGGAGAATATGCTCTTGAAAAAGAGGGGAAAAGCGTTGGTAATCCTTTAGAAATTTTACTTGGTAACCCTGATTGAGATTATGATTATGGTGAGCCCCTGCGTCAAGACATATTTTAAAAAAGTTTAAGGTGCAGTATCCTATGCTGCATTACAAAGCTCCTCTTCCCTTACAAATGACATATGCATAATCTCTAGAGTAAGATAATCATGTGATTGATGAAATCTTTTTGTATTGTAAAATAGAAAGTATTTTTTTATCCCATCTGCCAGTTCCTTCATAGATTCATATAATTTCAAATAAATATCTTCGTATTTTAAGCTTCTCCACAGTCGCTCTATATAAATATTATCAAATACTCTTCCTCTGCCGTCCATACTGATTTCTATATGATGCCTTTTTAATACAGATATAAATTTATCAGATGTATACTGGCTTCCCTGATCAGTATTAAATATTGCAGGCTCTCCATATAGACTGGTTGCTTCTTCTAAAGCATCTACGCAAAAATCTGCATCTAAAGTGTTTGACAGTCTCCAGGTTAATACTTTTCTTGAATATAGATCTAATATAACCACAAGGTATACCTTTCCTCCAGGAAGAGAAAGATATGTAATATCACTGGCTGATCATGTAAAATATTTTCTGTACTTTGACAAAAGTTCTTTGACATAATGTCCATCACTCTCCAAAATATTATGTTATCAACAAACAAAACAAAAGGAGAAGTGATGGACAGTAGTAAGAGTAATGCTAAAAGCAAAATGTTTCAAGATGCACTGGTAAATGAAAAGGATTTTCTTAAAGAAATTATCCAGGATTATTGCCAGAATCTTCTGGAAGAACAGATGATAGAGCATATAGGAGCTGAAAAGTACCAGAGGGTCGAAGATAGGTCCGGACACAGAAATGGCTACAAGCCAAGGACTCTAAGGACAAGGGTGGGCACCTTAAACCTTCTTATCCCTCAGGACAGGGAGGGCAATTTCTCCACCAATCTCTTTGGCCGCTATCAGAGAAGCGAAAAGGCAATTGTAATAGCACTGATGGAAATGTATATAAGGGGAATATCTACAAGAAAGGTTTCTGCTATTACAGAAAAGCTGTGTGGGACATCTTTTAGCTCTTCTACCATATCAGCTATCTCTTCAAGACTGGACGGGCAGATAAAAGCATGGAAGGCAAGGTCTCTTAAGAAAAAATATCCCTATCTTTTGGCAGATACGACTTATATAAAATCAAGAGTGGAGGATTCTGTATTAAGCCAGGGGACAATAATAATAGCCGGCATAGACCAGTATGGCTATAGAGAAATACTTGCAGTAGAAGTCATAGATACAGAGACCTTTGAGTCATATGACAGGATATTTAAATCCTTAAATGACAGAGGCCTATCTGGAGTAAAGCTTGTAGTGTCAGATGATAACAGGGGGCTTGTAAAAGCAGTTAATAAAAACTTTACAGGGATATTCTGGCAAAGATGTACCTTTCATTTTATGAAAAATGTATTAGATATTGTACCCAGGGCCAAAAGGAAGTACCTGGCAGAGGATCTAAAGGCTGTCTTTAGCTGCTCTACTAAAAAAGATGCCCTAAAACTTGCAGCCGGGATCTCTGATAGGTACTCTAAATACGAGAAAATGGAAGATATGCTTACCATAGATATTTTAGATGCTCTTACCTTTATGGATTTTCCAGTAGAGCATAAAAGAAGAATCAGGACAACAAATCTACTTGAAAGATTAAATGGGGAGATAAAAAGAAGGACAAAGGTAATAAGAATATTTCCAAACAACAGAAGTGCAGAAAGGCTTATATGTGCAATAGCCATAGAGCAGAATGAAGAATGGTTGTCAGGAAGAAAATATTTGGAAATGGACTGTTTAAAAAATCATAAGCTTCCAGGATCTAAGACAGAAGATAAGGTCCTTGTAGCATTAATATAGATTGAATGGAGAAGTGATGGATGAAAGTACAGAAAAAAACTTGCATAACC
>JAUVXY010000006.1 GCA_030603375.1 Actinomycetes bacterium
CATCCCTAAGAGCATTGAAAATACTACAGCAGTTCCAGAGACTCTAATGGTCAAAAAAAGTGTTTCGTAAACTTCTTTATCCCCGGAAAATATTAAAACTATTGCTTTTTTAATTCCTTCCCAGATAATATCCATAATTATAGTCTAAAATTAATTGTTCAAAAATTTATTATTTTATAACATCTGGATAAAATAATGGCTGGCCAAATTTTTCAATGCCAAAATTTTTTATGATGGACTGTCCCTTTTCGCTGGTTATAAATTCTATAAATGCTGTTGCACCATCGTAATTTATATCAATATCCGGATGCCTCTCCGGATTTACAGCAATTACTCCATAAGGATTAAACAATATCTTGTCACCTTCCACTAAAATAATAAGGCTTAAATTTTCTTCTTGTGAAAGATAAGTTCCCCTGTCAGTAATAGTATAAGCCTGTTTTTCATCAGCGATTCTCAATGTATTACCCATTCCCTGGCCGCTTTCAAGGTACCATTCTCCCTCTGGGGATATACCGGCTTTTTCCCAGATACTTATTTCCTTCTTATTAGTGCCAGAATTATCACCTCTTGAAACAAATAAGTTTCCAGTCTGTGATAAAACTTTAAATGCTTCTTCTACGGTAATACCTTTTATGCTTGCAGGATCATTTTCCGGTCCAATTATTACAAAATCGTTGTGCATAACATCTTTTCTATTTATACCATAGCCTTCAGATACAAACTTATCCTCTGCTGCTCTTGCATGCACAAGCATAACATCAGATTCGCCTCTTTCACCCATTGCTATCGCTTCTCCTGTTCCCACTGCAATTGGCTTCACATTATAACCTGTTGCTTCTTTAAACGCAGGGAGCAGTTCATCTAAAAGACCGCTGTCATAAGTACTTGTAGTTGTTGTTAAGATAACTTCTGTGTCTATGTTTTTTTTGCAGGAAACCAAAAGTAGATTAAAAGAAATTAGTATTGCTAAAAGAATAACACAGACAAATGAGAGCTTTAAATTTTTTATTAAACTACGATTGCCAATCTGTTTTGAGTTTAAGTTTAATTTCTTGTACACATTTTTTCCTATGTTTTTTTGTTAAATAACAATTTATTATTGTAAGTCCCTAATATTTTTTAATGCGGCCGCATTTTTAGTGCGATCAATGCAAAAGCCAGCAAGGAAACTTGCTGGCTTTTGCGCATAACATTATTACAGCTATGCATAAATCTGCAAATCTCCTTTCCAAATAACGGGAGGCTATTTCGTTTCCAAACTAACCCTATCGCTCGAATCTCCTTAGTAAATTATTGCCTTAGGAAATTTGAGTCGGAGACAATATTTAATTTTTTAACATTATACAGTAATTTTTAAATTTTAAAAATTACCCTCAAAAAAAGGCCAAAAAAATTGACAGATGGTTTAACTTATGGTAAAAATTTAAATGTATAACATAATACCATTACAAATATTATTGCAAAACACCTGAAATCAGTTTTTTATAATTTATAAAAAAAGGATTTAACATGATAATAGGAACCCCAAAAGAAATAAAAAATAATGAATATAGAGTATCAGTTACCCCGGGTGGCGCATATGAGCTTGTAAAAAGCGGCCATAAAGTGGTGGTACAAAGTGGTGCAGGTGATGGAAGCGGACACAGCGACAAAGAATACGTAAAGGCAGGAGCTAAAATATGCAGTACAATTGAAGAAGTTTACAAGTTATCCGAGATGATAGTAAAGGTAAAAGAACCGATCCAGCCCGAGTACTCCCTTATTAGAAAAGATCAGATAATTTTTACATACCTTCATCTGTCATCAAATAAGAAATTAGTTGAAGCTCTGCTTAAATCAGGCTCTATATGTATAGCATATGAGACAATAGAAAAGGATGGCCATTTTCCACTTCTTGCTCCTATGAGTGAGGTTGCAGGCAGAGTTGCTGCAATTGTCGGCACATATTATCTGGGAATAAATTTTGGTGGAAATGGAGTTCTAGTCAGCGGAGTGTCTGGAGTTTTGCCCGGGTATGTACTGATACTTGGTGCAGGAGTTGTTGCAAAAAGTGCAGCAAAGATGGCATCAGGGCTTGGAGCAAAAGTTACCATTATGTCGCCATTTATAGATGAGCTAAGGGAAATTGAGATGGAAAACTACTTTGGTCATAATGTTTCTACACTTATCATGTCATCTTACAGCATTACAGAAGAGATAAAAAAAGCTGACATACTGATCAGTGCTGTATATATAAGAGGAGCAAGAACGCCAATACTTGTTACAAAAGATATGGTAAAGATGATGAAAAAAGGCTCAGTAATAGTTGCTGTAGATATTGACCAGGGAAGCAGCATTGAAACTGCAAAAGTTACAACCCACAAAGATCCGGTATATATAAGAGAAGGGGTGCTGCACTACTGTGTAGCTAATATGCCGGGTGTTTTTTCAAAGACATCAACCCTTGCTTTGACAAACCTGACACTGCCATATATTAAAAAAATTGCAGATTATGGAGTAGATGTATTTAAAAAAGACAAAGAGATACTGAGCGGACTAAATATATGCAGGGGCAGAATAGCATGCAGAAAAGTTGCAGAGGATGTTGGTATGGAAAATATGTGCAAAGAGTATAGGTAAATTAGGGTATGTAAAAAGTTCTATAAATAGGATAACAGATTTTTAAAATTAATTGGCAGTATAAAACTATTATATTTTTATTTTGGCAGGAGAGAAATGTTCAATTATAGATACGACAGAAGATAGGATAGGAGGAAAAAAGCAAGTGGGCATCAGAAAACATGAGGTTAAGTTTGAATCAATTTCAAGAACTAAAATTCCTGAGATAATAGTTTCTAAAATAAAAGAAAAAATATTTTCTGGTGAGTTGGGTGTTGGCAGTAAACTGCCCGGTGAGAGAGAGCTTGCGCTTAGTTTTAGCACAAGCAGAATTACAATAAGAGATGCTATAAGGACACTTGAAACACTTGGACTTGTGGAAGTGAAAAGAGGAGCTGAGGGAGGAGCCTTTATAAAAGAAATTAATTCAGCCTGTTTTTCTGATTTTCTTTCTGACATGTTAGCTCAGAGGCTTTTCAATATTTCTGATATTACCGAGGCCAGGCTAATGCTCGAGCCGCATGTTGCCGAGTTCTCAGCTGAAAGAGCCAGCGAGGAAGATATATCTCAGATGAGAGAATGCATAAATGAAGCTAAACTTCATATAACAGAGGAAAAAAGACCTCGCAGCACTAATATTGCTTTCCATAATCTGGTGGCTAAGTCGACAAATAATAAAATGATTTATTTTGAAATAACATCAATTACAAGAATTATGATTAAAAATGTGGATTACTCTATTTTAGACAACCATGATATATCAAGCACGATAGAAAGACATGAGAGAATATTTAAAGCAATTAAAAATCACAGACCCAAAGAAGCACATAAGGAAATGTATAATGACATAGAAATGGTACATTTGGCGCTTAAAAAATATGAAAAAAACAAATAGTTATTTTAAAAGTGGGGACTTTTTGTAATGGAGAACATTGGTGCAAGTAAAATAATTGAACGTTATAAAGCTTTATCAACACCGGCAATATCAGATGCTTTAGACAGGCTTGGAATAAAGGGAGGCTGTGAGGGGATTAAACCTCTTTTTTATGGTATCAGGGCTGTGGGTTTTGCAGTGACCTTAGCTACCCATGGCGACAAAAGAGGGCTTAAACCTGCAGTGGAGATGATAAATTACAAGTATGGACTTAAGCTAAGAGAAGAAGATATATATAAGATAGGCAATAAAATACTGGATATTGAAAAGGAATTTAACGAAAAGTGCGGAATAAGTAAGTTTGCAAATGACGTTCCGGATTTTATGCGGAAAGAAAAACTGGATACGCATGGTTCAGCATATGATGTGGATAAGGAGGAATTAGCAGAGTTTTAGAGAAATTTGTTTATCAAAGAATTGTATAAAAGCAATTATTGCTACCTTCTTGATATACAATCTCGTCTGGGGCAGAGATCGCATGCAACTCTGGTTTTATTAATTTTATCTTCAGGACCAAAACCATATATGCCAGAAATAGACATAAAAGGAATCATTAACATACTTTTGTTTAATTTTACTCCAATTTTGTGTCCATTAACCATCTGGAAGATTTCTTTTTGTTCCTCAATTGTCCATTTAAATTGTCCGGGGGAATAAGTGCAGGTTGAGCTCCAGCTGTTTTTTCTGGTTCCTTCTTTTTTTATAAGGGTCCCAACTTTTTCTCCGAGAATATTTAACATTTTTGTAGCTACAGAATCCATTACAATAGTGGAAAGAGCATCTCCGCTTTTGCTTTCATTTTTTATAATCTCATCTATCTTGCTGCCAAGGGTGAATATAAAAATTATAGCTATTTCAGAACCAGCTAAAATTTTGGAGATGTTCGGACCGTTAAAAATATGGCCTGATTTAAAATATGCAGAATTATTTTTAATTTTTTCAATCTCATAAATTTCATAAACTGCTTTAGGAAAGATATTTTTTATGCATACGCCCCTTTTTTCTTCCAGAAGCTTTTCAATCTGCGGATTAAGCCTTCCACCCATAAGATGTTTTAAAAAGTCTTTGCCAGTATCTTTTGGTATATCCAGTTTTATATTTTTTAAAATTGTCATATTTTAATATATTTATTTGCTATTTTTCTAATTATATCTTTAATGTATATTAAAGAGTAGATTATAATATAAAGTAGTATTAGAAAATAAAAATATTTAATTATTAAAGAAAGGATTTAAAATGACTGATAGTAATAAGAAATTGATAGTGGTTTGGTCTAGTGGAGATAGAGAAATTGCCCTAAAGATGGTTTTTATGTATACCTTAAATTCAAAGTTAAATAAGTGGTGGGATGATATAACATTAATAATTTGGGGTCCTTCGTCAAATTTGTTAAGTCAGGATTGTGAACTACAGGAGTATATCAGCAAAATAAAAAGAGCTGGTATAGTAATAGAAGCGTGTAAAGCCTGCACAGATATGTATGGTGTTTCAGATAAGCTAAAACAGTTAGGTGTTGATGTAAAATATATTGGAGAAACATTTACTGCTTACATTATGGAAGGCAGGAAGATAATTACTTTTTAATGTATTTATATAAGAAATAAATTTATAATGTCATAATATAGCATCTAATTAAAAAAGTAATACAAGTATAAGGAGATATATGGAAAAAGATTTACTGGAAATAATCAGGAAGAATGTAGAAGAGGAGCCTTATGCAAAGCTTTTTGGTATGAAAGTTGTAGAGCTGAAAAAGGGCCGCTCTGTAGTTGAGATGAAAGTTTCAAGCAAGTGTAATAATTTTTTTTCCATAACTCATGGCGGAGCTATTTTTTCATTGGTAGATGTAGCATTTGGTTCTGCATCTAATTCTTACGGAAATGCCGCTGTTGCATTAAGTATGAGCATTAATTACATAAAACCTTCACTGGCCGGGGATCTGCTGAGAGCGGAAGCTGTGGAAATAAGCAGAAGCAGAAGAATTGCTACTTACAATATTATTGTTAAAAATGATTCTGGTGATGTTGCTGCTTCATGCCAGGCGGTTGCCTACATAAAAAAAGACAAGCTTCCATTTTTAAAATAATTATAAAAAAACGGAAAGATAAATTAAAATCTTTAGCAGTTGGCTGTATAATAAGAAAAACATAAGAAGCAGCAAGGGAATTCAATAAAATAAATGGAGAAAAGGGGAGGCAGGTGTTTTTCACCTGGCCTGCTTAGAGAGTAAAAAGTACCAGTATGAAAATACTTCATAGCTCAGATTTACATTTAAGCTCTAAATATCCTGAGAGGCTGGAAGCTCTTGAAAAAATTATCCTGGTATCTAAGAAAGAAAATGTCGATCTGGCGGTGATAGCAGGGGATTTTTTTGACAGCAACAAAGAGGCAGATAAGCTTAGGCCATCTCTTAGAGACAGGCTTTCATCACTTCCGTTTGAGGTTTTAGTGATACCTGGAAATCATGATTACAAGGCATATACTTCAGATCTCAATTTTGGAAATAATATCAGGGTACTTTTAGGTGAGCCTTTTGAGGAAGTAGAGTTTAAAGATTTGAAAATCATTGCAGTTCCTTACGCAAACCAGGATTTTAATGACCTTGTTTTTGACCTTAAAAGAAAAATAAATTCAGATAAGATTAATATTTTACTAATCCACTGCTCGCTTGATGTGCCTTTCTTAAAAGAAGGTGGATTTGGTGATGAAGAGAGGCAGCTTTATCTTCCGGTAAATTCAAAAGTACTTGCAGAAATAGGTTTTGATTACATTTTAGCAGGCCATTTTCACTCGCAATTTGTTGAGAACAAAATTTCTGACAGGACAGTATTTGTGTACAGCGGGAGCCCTGTTTCAATTACAAGAAAAGAAACTGGGAAAAGAAGGGTATGTATAATTGATACAGGTTTAAAAGATGATAAAAAGGTAAATTCAGTTGTGTTGGATACATTTTATTATGATGACTTAAAATTTATTTTTAAGCCCGGCACGGAGCTTAAAGTGCTTGATGAGCTGGAAAAAAGTTTAGGTACTTACGATATCCCAAATGTAAATTTGGCTGTAAATTTAGAAGGATTTATATCCATCTCCGAGAAGGCAATAAATGAAAAGATTAAAAAAATTATTAGTAAATATAAAAAGCATGAGGGCAGCATTGAAATAATTGAAAACTATAGGGACGCAAGAGATGTACTGAGTGATCCATTGTATGGGACATTTAAAAAAAAGCTGGATAAAAAAGAACTGTCAGGTGAGTTTAAAGATAAAATTAATGATGTTGTAGTATTCCAATTTTCACAAGCAAGATTTTAAAAATTCAAATGAGAATTAACAAAATATTCATCAGAAGGTATGGGCCCTTAAGCAATTTAGAGCTGCAGCCAGGGCGTGGACTACAGATAATCTGCGGCAGGAATGAAACCGGGAAAACTCTGACTATTGATGCTGCTATAAAAATGCTGCTTAATGGAAAGGTAAAAGATTTTGAGTATATAGATAGGGTAGACGAACAGCCGGAAGGGTATATTGTACTTGAGGATGACAAAAAAAATGAAATAAAATTGTCGGCTAAAAAAAGTTTTAGCGACTATCTTAATATAGATAGTTCGGATCTTCGGAATGTATTTATTATAAGAAATAGTGATTTAGTTATAAAAGAAGAAGGGAACTATTTTAAAAATATTGTAGACAGATTAACCGGGATGCAGACAGATAAATTAGATAAAATTCTTATGCTTCTAAAAGATTACGGGAGATTAACTGCTGCAAAAAGTGATGCGTCTTTATCCAATAGCAAGGACTATGATAAAGTATCCAGCGTAAAGAATGGTGCCAGTGCGCTAAAAGACAGCATAAGTAATTATATTGATGATGCAAAAGATAAAAAGTTGGATTTTTTGGAACTTGACCTGTTAAAACTGGACCAGAATATAAAGGATACGAAAGAAAATATCTATATACAGGATGCAGCTTTAAAAAAAGAAAAATACGATAGATTAAGCAGTGCTCTGGGCAGATTGAAAGATATATTGGGAGAATATAGAAAAGTAAAAAAGTACAACCAGAAGGAATTTAATAATCTGCTAAAAATTGAATCAGATCTTAATTCTAAAAAAGGTAACATTGCTGAATTAAATAAGAAGCTGGAGAGGATATCTGAAAAAAAAGATGGGCTAAAGGAAAAAATAAGCGAAAAACAAAGCGAGATGGCCCCACTTGAAGATAAAGTAAAAGAAATAGAGAAAATAAAAAGAGACATTGACTTTTTATCTTCCAGAAAGACTGAAGAGGTAGAAGTTGGCAGCAGGAAACTATACCTTGTTTTGTCTTTTGTTTTTTTATTTCTTGTGCCAATAAGTTTTATTACCATATATTTTACTGTTAAATATTCAGATATGCATAACGCTGCTGCAGCTTTTATATTCCCTGCTGTATTTTTAATTTTATTTTTTGGTTTTCTGGCAGGATTTTTAGTTACCGGCAGAAAAGGCAAAAATTTTAAAAACAAGGAGTCTTCTTTATTAAATAATTTTCGCAGCCTTGGTTTTTCTGCAGATGATATTAGCGAAATACTTGAAAAAGCTGGAAAGTTTAATGATAAGTTTAAAATTATTTCAGGGCAAAACAGCAAATTACTTGAAGATTCCAGACTGCTGGAAAGAAATGAGAAAGAACTAAATAAAGACATAAAGGGAGAAGAAGCCGACAGACTTGGCCTTGAATATAAAACTAAAAATATATTTAAGGAGTTTGGCATTAAAGATACAGATGAGTTTGAAAAAAAATTAGAATTTAGAAATAAACTAAAGTCAGAGATTGCGAGCGGTGTAAAAATTATTATGAGCGAGGAGGATTTAGAAACCAGAGCAGACAGTAATGCGGAGGAAACAGAAGACAGCGAAAGCATTAAAAATATAGTTGAAAACCTTGATAAATATATCAGTAGTTGGGACAAAGAAATTAAAAGTTTAAAACCTGATACAAGCATTGAACCAGAAGGCGGGGACGGAAAAAGAATAAAATTTGACAGGTCTGAGTATTATAGCCTGAAAGATAATCTCAAAGTATTGGAAGATAAAAAAGAGGAAATAGAAAGAAATCTAAATGAGCATAAAAGCAGTTTAAAAGAATTTGAAAGAAGATTTTTAGAACTTAACCTTAAGAATTTTATAGATGTAGATACTGATATTGGGGTAAGCAATCTTGGCAGGCTTGGGGAAGTAATGGAAACTGTAAGCTATTTTTTGGAAGAAATAGATGAGCGGTACAAAGTTGCAGTAGATTCTATAAAGATTTTTGAGGAGATAAGGGAAGAAGAAGAAACGAAGATATCAGACTTGTTTGATGAGCTTGAAGTGTCTAACTACTTTATGGAAATAACAGGCGGCAGATACATTAAAGTGGAGTTTGACGCTAAGAGCCAGACCATAAAAGTTATAAATAGCGATGAGCAGGTTTTAGATGCGGCTAAATTGAGCAAAGGCGCTTACGATCAGCTGTATATGGCAATAAGGATTGCTCTTTCAGATAAAATATTAAATTCAGAAAAGGGATTTTTTATAATGGATGATGCTTTTATTGCTTCAGATAAAGGACGTATCAAAACCCAGTTTAAGATACTTAAAAAACTCTGTGAGGCTGGATGGTCAATACTTTATTTTTCTGTTAAGGATGAAATCAAAGAGTTGGCAGATGAATTTTCCAAAAATAAAGTTATTGTTATGGAAAATATGTAAACTCTCAAGACAAAATATTTAAAAATAAAAGTGATGGTGTATTGATGGTAAAAAACTTTAACCTGGATCCTGAGTTTTATGATCTGCAGGTAAACTGGCAAGAAAGGTTAAAAAAAGAAAAAAATTTCTTTGTAAAACTAATTAAAGAAAGAAATATCAAAAAAATACTGGATGTAGGATGCGGAACAGCTCGCCATGCACAGATGTTTTCTAGCTTTGCAGATAATGTTACAGCTATTGACCCATCCAGTGAAATGATAGACTATGCCAGAAAAAATATTGTAAAATCAGCTAATGTTACGTTGATAAATGGAGGGTTCGAGGATCTAAACATGTTGCCTGTTGGCGGGTTTGATCTTGCAGTATCTCTTGGGAACACGCTTCCAATTTTGGGAAGCAGGAAAAAAGTAAAACATGCGCTTAAAAGTGTAAGAAAAAAACTTGAAGAAAAAGGTGCAGCAGTATTTCAGTTTTTGAATTTTGAACCCCGGATTATGGAAAAGAATAGATTTTACAAGCCTAAGATAATTAAAAAAAGTGGTAAAGTATATTTTTTTATAAAACATTTTGAGTATGGTAAACTTAAGACAAGGATTGATTTTTTAATAGCCACAATAAGTAATGACGGGGATGTAGAAGATTTTTACTCAGATTCTTCTTTGTTGTGCACACTTAGAATAAATCTTTTTTTAAAGATGGCAAAGAATGCTGGATTTAAAAAAATAGAGCTGGTAAGCCCGGACGGAAATGGATTGTTTGATAAGAAAAAGCATATAAGTCTTTATGCTCTTTTGCAGAAGTAAATGTTTTAATTTTTATAAAATTTTGCTTGTCACCAGGATGTAATGAAAATATTTGATAAATACATAGGTACTGTCAGTATAATGCTTGTGGATTGGTAATACTAAGGTAAACAGGAGACATAACAGCATGAGTGATTTAAAAAGATTCGGTGTTTCTATTGAGGAAGATTTATTAAGAAAATTTGATAAATTTATAAAAGAGCATAACTATGGCAACAGGTCAGAAGCTATAAGGGATATGGTAAGAAAAGAGCTGGTAAATGAGGAATGGGTAAAAAGTGAAGAAAAAATTGCCGGAGCAATAGTTATGGTATATAACCACCACAAAAGAGAACTTATGGATAATCTGATTGATATCCAGCATAGCTACCAGGAAAGCATAATCTCGAGCCAGCATATTCACCTGGATCATAATAGGTGTCTGGAAGTAATTATAGTAAAAGGTAAAATTGGTGAAGTATATCAGTTAGAATCAAAGCTTAAAGCAGTTAAGGGAGTAAAACACGCATCTCTTGCCAAATCTACACTGGGCAAGGGAATATGAAAAAGTTGATCAAGCGTTTTCCTGCCCATACCTGCAATAGGGAAGAAGCCTGCATATTGGGCACTTAGGTTTTTTTGCGTCGCAGACAGTTCTGCCAAGTGCTATTATTTGATGTGAAAAACGGCTCCAGCTTTCTTCAGGAATTATTTTCATAAGATCAAACTCAATTTTTACAGCATCAGAATTTGTTGTGAGCCCCAGTCTATTTGAAATCCTCTTTACATGTGTGTCCACTATTATTGTCTGTCTGCCAAATATATTTGCCAGTACCACATTGGCTGTTTTTCTTCCTACTCCATGAAGAGAAGTCAGGTCCTCAATATTATCTGGAACTTTGCCATTAAATTTGCTGGCTATATCTTCTGAACAGCTAATGATACTTTTTGTTTTATTTTTGTAAAAACCAGTTGGTTTTATGTCTTCCTGAAGCTGTGTTGTGCTTGCACAAGCAAAATCTTCCGGAGTTTTGTATTTTTTAAAAAGGTGCGGCGTAACTTTGTTTACAAGTTTGTCGGTACTTTGTGCGGAAAGAATTGTAGCCACCAGAAGCTGAAAGGCATTTTTGTGGGTGAGTGAAGTTATGCCGGCATCAGGATATTCTTCATTTAATATATTTAGTATTTTATTTATGTTTTTTACCGCAGGTTTGTATACTTCTCTGTAGATTTTATATATCTTTTTATTTTTCATAATTAGTATTTTTTATTTTTTAAATAACTGCTGATTTCTTCAGCAGAAAGAGTATTTGGTACATCTTCTTTTTCAAGCCATCCTTTTCTGGCAGTGCTTACACCAAATTTGTATTCATACAAATTTTCTATGCTGTGGGCATCAGGATTTATAAAAATTTTTACCCCCTTCTCTTTTGCATACTTGCACATTCTCCAGTCCAGATCTAATCTAAAGGGACTTGCATTTAGTTCTATGGCTATATTATTTTCTGCTGCTGCATTTATTATTTTAATTATATCTACTTTGTAAGGGTCCCTGGCCAGAAGCAGTCTTCCCGTAGGATGGGCTATCATAGTAGTAAATTTATTCTCAATAGCTTTTACTATTCTGTCTGTCATCTGCTCTTCACTTAAGTTAAAACTGGAATGAATGGCAGCGATGACAAAATCAAATTTAGATAAAATTTCATCGCTATAATCAAGACTGCCATCAAGCAGGATGTCTGATTCAATTCCTTTAAACATTTTAAAGTTTTTGTATTTTTTATTTAAGTTATCTATTTCTTTAAAATATGCAGCTATGTCTTTATCCTTTAATCCTCCAGCGTACGAAGCTGTTTTACTGTGCTCACTTATCCCTGCATACTCAAACCCCATTTTTTTTATCTCTTCACAAACCTGTGCAGTACTCATGTTCCCATCGCTCCAGGTTGTGTGAATATGAAACAGTCCTTTTATATCTTTCTCCTCTATGAGCTTCGGGAGCGCCTTATTTTTAGCTGCTTCTATTTCTCCGTAGTTTTCTCTGAGCTCAGGCGGTATCCAGTCCATTGAAAAAAAGTTAAAAATATCTTTTTCACTTGAGCATTTGATAAGATTGCCATTTCTAAAAAGTCCATATTCATTCATTTTTATATTGTCTTTTTTTGACATGGCCCGCATAGCTGTATTATGTTCCTTGCTTCCTGTAAAGTGGTGAAGTGCATAAGGATACTGGCTGTCGCTTACGGTTCTTATATCAACGTTTATTCCTGACTTTAGCTTTATACTGGATTTTGTTTCACCTTTTGCAATTACTTCTTCTGCCTCAGGAAGGCTGGTAAAGTAATCCATGACTTTATCCGGGCTGCTTGTGCCTGCAACAATATCAATATCTTTTACAACTCCCTTTTTCCTGCGGATGCTGCCGGCAAGATTTGACCTTACGACATATTTAAAAATTTTTATTTTATCGTGCACAGCTTCTGCTTCTGTGATAACTTCTGCAAAAAGAAACTTGCCCTTATATTTTTTTACTGCCTCAATACCTCTCAATATGTTTTCCTGGGATTTCATTCCAAAATTTGGAAGCTCTAAGAGCCTGTTTTCAATGCATGCATATTCTAACTGGCCAATGTTTGTAATTGCCAGGCTATCAAAAAGGTACCTTATTTTTTTTGGTCCCAATGTAGGAATTTTTAGCATTTCAATAAGTCCCGGAGGAGTAGATTTTCTTAAATCCTCATATAACTTAAAGCTTTTTGAGTCAACAAATGCTTTTATGCGGTCTGCTATGTGTGAACCAATGCCCTTTATGCCTCTAAGGTCTTCTATCTTTAAATCCTTACTTAAGACAATATTTGATGTTTCCAGAGCTCTTGCAGCATTCTGATAAGCTCTAATTTTAAAAGGGTTTTCGCCTTTTAGTTCAAGCAGTATACCAATTTCATTTAAAATTTTAGCTACTTCTTTTTTATCCATAAAAACTTTAATGAATTTTTAGCCACGGTTCATTTCTTAATTTTACCATTTTTTATATGCATAGGTGTAGTTTTATGTTAAATTTACCGCTTGCAAATATTGATTTTAAAGAGGATCTAAAAAACAAGAGGGAAATTTAGAAATCACAGCAACCTAAATTCTGCATTACATTTTATAGGGTTCCAGGCAAATTATGGACCTGAACTGATCATTTAAATCCAGCACCTTCATCTTGCCGGCTATATTATATTTATCTACAAGAGAGCAGTATTTTAAATCCTCCCTTAAATTTAAGGCTGCACAGCTTTTACCGCTGGAGGATTTTAGAAAAACGTTCATTATGCTCCTCTCTTTTAAAGCGGAGTTATAAACCAGCTCGCCTGCATCATCTAATTCTATGTCTTCAACTTTTTCCATTATTTTTTTTACAACAACTCCTGCTGTGAAAGCATCATCGTAAGCTATTTTTCTCTGCTTGCCAGAGCATAAAATAACAATGTCGCTTCTATTCTTACATGCACAATCCAAAACACAATCCACAGTATATGATAAATTTAGCAGTGCAACCGGAAATGCAGCTTTTGCAAATTTGGCTTTTTTAAAAGAGTAGGTTCCATTGGTTGTTTTCATAATTACTGTTTTGCCGGTTAAATCAGTTTTAGAAATTGTTGATGGCGAATTATCATAATCAAAACCATCAATAATTAAACCGCCTTCCTCTCCGCATAATATAAAATCACTGTTCCTTTTTTTAAGTTTAAAGGCTAAATCTTTGCTTTGTGATGTAATTATGCGCCTGGCTCTGCTTCCAAAAATAGCAGCCATGGTTGAGGTTGCCCTTAAGACATCTATAACCATGCAAACAGAATTATTAAAAAATTCTTTATATTCTGACTCATCAAAATTATTTGCCAGCAGTACGCTTATTTTCATATATTCCCTTATCTTTAAAATGGTAAGATAATAATCCTTTCAGGATATTTTTTCAATTATAAAATTAATAAGATTTATTATCCATAAAAATACGCAAGCCTCTTGATAGCTTTTATTTTTTAAATTCGCTTCCCCTTCCTCTATCTCTTTCATCTTTTAAAAGTTCCCCTGTCTTGTTAGTGTAATTAAATGATAATAAAAATAAAATCCCTTATGTGATTAGCGGTTCTGTGGCAATGAATTATTATTCTGGGCACGAATGACAAGAGATATTGATATTGTGCCCTTTAAAAACAAAGCCAACAAAAAATTTACAAAATCTATTAATATCTTTATAATTTTATTATTTATTTACCATTTTTTTATATGGATGAGATTATGTTATATGGAATTCTTCTGGTTGTCCTCTTTGCGTTTGCCGCCATTGTATATTTCTCTCTTCTTCTAATACCTGCTCCTTATGGACGCCATCTGCGCAAAGGCTGGGGCTATACTGTAAAGGCAAAACATGGATGGCTTATTATGGAGTTCCCTGCCTTTTCTGTCATTATAATCTTATTTTTTCTGGGAAATAAAAGAACCAGTATAGTAGCAATAACATTTCTCCTCATGTGGTCCGTACATTATTTTCAGCGCACTTTCATCTTTCCCTTTCTTATGAAGGGCGGATACAAAAAATTCCCTGTCATACTGATCGTTTTCGCTCTGGGTTTTAATATAATAAATGGTTATGTAAACGGAAAATACCTTTTTTACCTGGCACCGGTCTATCCAATTAGCTGGCTTTACGATCCGAGATTTATAATAGGGACATCGCTTTTCATTTCAGGAATGGCAATAAACCTTCATTCGGACCATATTTTAAGGAGACTTAGGAATTCATCAAAAGATGGCTACAGCATCCCCCGCAGAGGCCTTTTCAAATATATATCCTGCCCGAACTATTTTGGAGAGATAATCGAATGGACGGGCTGGGCTGTTGCGACGTGGTCCATCCCGGGTCTTGCATTTGCGGTTTTTACATTTGCCAATCTGGCTCCAAGGGCTTTTACAAATCACAAATGGTACAGGGAAAACTTTCCTGATTATCCTGGAAAACGGAAAGCTCTTATACCATTTATAAAGTAGTCAGGGGAATATTTATCTGGTATTCACTGGTCTACTTTATGATCCCGACCTCCTTGAACCATTTAAAGGTATCCCTGACGGATTCATTTATAGGAATGGGGTCATACCCAAGCTCCTCGCTTGCTTTTCTATGACTTATAAAAGAATTACTCTGGAGTGTGCATAAAGAGTAATTTGTATAGCGTGGCGTTTTGCCTGATATCCTGTAATATGCCGGAGTAAACCAGCAGTAGGCTTTTGCAAGCCATAGAGGGATATACAGGCCGGGGCTTCTTACTCCGGTCACTTCTGTAAGGATTTCAAACATATCCTGCATTGTAACCCTCTGTCCGGAAAGTATATAGTTTTCACCGGATTTTGCTTTTTGGGAGGCAAGGATATGACCCTCTGCTACATCCCTGACATCTACAAAATCATAGGCACCGTCAATAGCCATTTTCATCTTTCCATTGTAGAAATCAAGAAAAGTCTGCGTTATGGCAGACAACCGCCAGTCACAGGGTCCGAGTGTTCCTGTCGGACACAATACTACCGTATGCAGTCCCTCTTTTCCGGCTTCAAGAACATCGATACTTGCCTGTGCTTTCGATCTGTCATATTCACCCCTTTCATTTTCGGGGTCATATGGCATACTTTCATCTATTACCGTCCCCAGCGGCGGCTCCTTTAGTGCGTGTATAGTGCTTGTAAAAACAATTTTTTTTACTCCCGAGGTCCTGCAGGCTTTTAAAACATTCCGGGTCCCCTCAAGGTTTATCTCACGTGTTTGTTTTTCCTCTCCGGGCATTATGGAGATCTTTGCAGCCAGATGGTATACAGTTTCTACTCCCTTAAAAGATTCGACAAGCGATTTAATATCAAGAATGTTCCCAACAGCTTTATCTACAGGCAAACCCTCGAGTACGGAAAAATCCGAAGTAGTTCTGATAAAAGCTCTGACTTTCTCTCCTCTTTCAACAAGCTTTCGCACCAGCACATTGCCTATAAAACCCGTAGCTCCTGTCACCAGATTCATTTATTCTTTCTTTCATCAAGTACAAATAAATATTGTTGAAAGTATAATATGGATGCTGTAAAAAATCTATCTCCAATGTTTATTCAGAAGATGAGCTTAGAAATAATGCTCCAGTTTTATTGTCGCAAGTCTTATAATCTTGATTTCCCCGCACGCATATACTGGCAGCTGGCGGATGTTTTGGAGATGACGGATTCTTTTACGCTCCCTCCATTAGTATAGATACTGCATTATTAAAAAGCTATTCATATACAAAATATTTATATTAAATTTTATGCTTGGAGGAAGAGTAGCTGTAAGCACCAAGCTTAGATAGTACATGTTATCCGTAAAAATACGAGAGCCTTTTGATAGCTTTTATTTTTTCTGTTCTTCCAATTTTACTGTCTTTTACTGCTTTATGTAGAATTTCAATAGATCTGTCATAATTTTCTCTATCTACTGGATATGGATGTCCGTCCTTCCCGCCATGGGCAAAACTAAATCTTACAGGATCTTTTATGCTGTAATGCGTTCCGTATATAAGCTCTGAAACCAGCGCAAGGGCCCTGAGGGTTTTCGGACCTATTCCCCTGATTTAAAGAAGATTTTCAAAGTTTTTTGGTTTTATCTCATAGGTAGAAGTAAATATTTTTTCCAATCTTCTAAAATCAATATCAGTTAGTTTTATATAATGCCTTTCCGGGAGGCTGTATCTTTTTTCTTCCTGAAAATCTTTTATTTTTTTTAAATCTTTTAGTACCAATTTGGGCCCTTCACACGAAAGCCGGGCAATTACATCTCTGGCGCTGCTGCTTTCCCGGGCAACCAGGTTTAGCACTGTACTTTTGTTATTGCAGCATATTGCACTGTGTGGTTCGCAAACAAAATCAGATATGTTTTTTGAAAGCCAGTGGTATCTTCTGGCAGTTTTCGTGCCTTTGTTCATTCCCTGCTGTACAACAGACCACTGCTTTCCATCTTTGGTAAAAAAGAAGCAGTGGTGATAAAGCTGATATCCATCCTGCAAAGCACTGCTATCCACCTTTGCTGTTATTTTGCTGTTATATACTAAATTACTAAAGTCAAGTCCCATTTTATCTGCGGCATTCTCAATTTCCTGCGGGGTTTTTCTTGAAGTTGCCCCTTTCCCCCCGGCTACGAAGAAGCCTAAATCTTTTTCCAGTCCTTTTACTGATTCTTTTACAGCCCCGCAGACAGTTGTGGTAACTCCGCTTGAGTGCCAGTCAAATCCCAGGACACACCCAAAAGCCTGAAACCACAATGGGTCAGAGATTCTGTACAGCATTTCGGAAGAGCCATATTCAGAAACTATCAGCATAATAATTTCTCTTGATAGTTTTTTCATTCTGTTAAATAGCCAGTATGGTGCTTTCCCTCCGTGGAGAGGGAGGTTCATGGTTCCTGTTCTCATTATAAGTCTACCTTATTTTGTTAATTTCGCACTTTTTGTATTTCCGGTCCCTCTGTTAGTGGCTTTACAGTTAGCTGCACACTGATTTTATCATTTTTTGTTATTAAAAAGATATAAAAGCATGCTTTTATAAATTATAATTATTGATACAATAATGTTATTTAAAGATATCCATACAGGTGGTAAAAAAACTTTGAAAATGTTGGTAGTTTATTTTGCCTACAGCTTTGGCACGCTTATTACCGAAGTTATGGTATTTGTGTTTGCTCTTGTAAGTGCCGGCATCATATTTTTATTAAGGCCTAAAAAGAAAGATATTTAAGTAATTAAAATTGTAAGGGAAAGTTATGGCAAAATTGTTAAACTCAAACAGCAGTTTGGATAACAAAGATTTAAATATGAAGAGAGTTGCTTTATTTTCACTGGCAGTTTCTGTTTTTCTGGTTACAGTAAAGGTCGGAGTTGCCTACTTTACCAACAGTATAGGCGTTTATTCAGAAGCTTTAAATAATGGTTTTGATCTGGTGACGGTACTTATTACTTATCTGGCTATTAAAATGTCTGCAAAACCGGCTGATAAGGATCATACATATGGACATGGAAAGTATGAAAATTTTTCTGCATTACTGGAAGTAAGCATCATTTCTATTTTATGTTTTTTTATAATTTTTAAATCTATGCAGAGAATAATATACAGAAACTTTAGCCTTAACATAACATGGCATGTTTTTCTTATTTTAAGTATTTCCATAATCCTTAATGTTGTTAGAGTTATTTATATAGGGAGGGCCGCAAAAAAATATAACTCTCTTGCCTTTAAAGCAAATTTTATTAATTATACTGGAGATATTTTTAGTTCAGCTATTGTAATAGTGGGCTTAATTTTTGCCAACATTGGCATTTTTATTGCTGACCCCATTGCTTCCATAATTGTTTCCATACTTATTATAACTTTTAGCTTAAAAATTGCTGTGAAAACTATAAGAAACTTACTGGATTATGTTCCCAAGGAAGTAACGGAAAAGGTTGCAGGCATCTTAAGCGGGATTCCTGAGATAAATTCTATAGATAGAATAAAAATTCATGAAGTTGGAAATATTAAATTCATAAATTTAGATGCGTGTGTTGCGAACAACCTGTATCTGTCACAAGCTGAAAAGATTAAGACAAAAATAAAAGACAAAATTTCAAAAAATATTTTGAACTCAGAAATAATAGTGGAACTCAAGACTTTGTTACCTGATGAGAATATATCAGATATTGCGAAAGAAGTTATTTTGAACCAGGTTGGGGTGAAAGGCATACACAATATTCTTATATGTAAAGTAGGTGAGTTCATTGATTTATTCGTACATGTGGAACTGGATAATTATATAAAATTAGGTGAGGCTGAAAAATTGACAAAAGCTGCAGAGGGTAAGATTAAAAAAGTAAACGATAAAATACGCAATATATATATTCATATTGAAGACATGAAGTACAGGGAAAATTGGAAGGATGCTACAGGGGAATCTGAAAAATTAATTTTTGAAATTAAAAAAGAAATTTCTTGCTATGTAAACCCGGGCACCTGTCATAATTTTACAGTTCTCAGGAAAGGAAATCTTTACAACCTGGCGTTTCATTGTAAACTGGGCAGGGATTTAAGTGTAAAGAAAGCGCATAAGACTGTCACTAATATGGAAAACAGGATAAAAGGACGCTTTAAAAATATAGAAGAAATTGTTATACACATAGAGCCAAAATAGAAGAGAGCCGGAAGGGTTCATTTATCTATGAGAAATAAAATAAATATTTCATTATTTTTAATTTCTTTTTCAATATTTCTATATCAGGTATGTCTTCTTAGAATTCTGTCTATTTCTGATTATTATCATTTTGCATTTTTGATTGTAAGCACAGCTCTTTTGGGGTTTGGAATCAGTGGAAGTTTTTTATATTTTTTTATAAACAAATTTAAAGACCAAAATTTTATTTTATTACTTTTTTCATTTTGTTTTTCAGTATCAGTAGTTGTAAGCTTTATTTCAATAAACCTTATTCCTTTTGACTCCTTTAAAATTGCGTGGGAACCGAGACAGATTTTTTATTTGGCTGCGTATTATTTGTTTTTGCTTCTCCCATTTTTCTTCGGTGGTTCATTCATATGTTATATATTCTTTGTGCAGGAAAAACCAGGAATAACTTATTTTTATAATTTAATGGGTTCCGCATCAGGGGCACTTCTTGTAATATTTATTATACCATTTATAAGTGAAAGGGGAGTTATTTTAGCTTCAACTGCTGTGGGGCTTGCTGCAACTTTTATTCTGATAAATAAGAAATATTTTAAGGTTTTTTTAATTTCATGTGTTATTTTTTTGATATTTTTAGCCTCTGTTTTACTTTGTTTTCCTCAAACATTAGATATAAGAATGTCTCCATACAAAAGCCTGTCTACAGTGCTCAGGTATCCTGATTCAAAAGTCATATATACAAGTGAAAATTCATATTCGGTAGTAAATGTGATAGAAAGTTCCAGTATAAAATCTGCTACTGGAATTAGTTTAAAGTATAAGGAAGTTCCGCCTGAACAACTTGGACTGACTATTGATGGCGACAACCTCTCTGCAATTACGAATGTGGAAGATGAGGTCAGCAAACTTAAGTTTATAGAATATCTTCCCATATCTTTACTTTTTACTGTAAAACAATATCCTGAAAATGTTCTGGTTGTAGAGCCAGGTGGAGGAATGGATGTGCTGAGTTCCTACTATCTTGACAGCCAAAATATTTATGTTGTTGAAAGTAACAGCCTGGTAGCCGATGTTTTAGAAAAAGATTTTGCGGAGTTCAGTGGAAATATTTACAATAAGGATAGAATAAGAGTATTTGAAACTTCAAGCCGTAACTTTGCTAAAGTGACTGATGAAAAGTTTGATTTAATAATCGTGAGTCTATCAGATAGCTTCCATCCAATATCAAGCGGTGCCTATAGTTTAAATGAAAATTATCTTTACACAAAAGAGTCTTTTGAGGATTTGATAAATATTTTAAAAAATGATGGAGTGATGGCTGTAACCAGATGGGTTCAGTTCCCTCCAAGCGAAAATTTAAAGATACTCTCAACTCTTATAGATGGCTGCGGCAAGTCTGGTACAGAGGAAATATCCAGAAGTATTTTTGCTTTTAGAAGCTGGTCTACGCTTACCACACTATTTAAAAAAGACGAATTTTCAGTGCAGGAAATTGATAATCTTAAAGCTAAGGCTGAGGAGTTAAATTTTGATATTGTTTATTACAGCAATATATCAGAAGAGGAAGTGAATATTTATAACAGATTAGAAAAACCTTATTTTTATAATTTCTATAAAGAAATACTTGAAAACGGCGATAATACAAGAAAGGAATTTTACGAGAGTTATTATTTTAATATAAGCCCTGCTGTAGACGATAAGCCATATTTTTTTAATTTCTTTAAATTTGTTCAGGTACCGGATATCATGAAATATTTTGGAAAATCCACCCAGCCTTTTGGTGGAGGCGGGTACCTGATACTTATTGCAGCATTAATTATTTCAATTGTTCTTTCAATTCTTCTTATTTTATTTCCATTGAGAATAAAAAAGATAAATATAAATATTAAGAGGGATTTTAAATTTCTAGTTTATTTTTTTGCTCTTGGAACCGGGTATTTTTTTATAGAACTCCCATTTATTCAAAAGTTTATATTAATATTAGGTGAGCCGGCTTATTCTCTTTCA
>JAUVXY010000090.1 GCA_030603375.1 Actinomycetes bacterium
TATTTCTCTTGCTTTTAAATTAGCAGCACGGCAGCTGACTCTCCTGCCATACGCATATTCAGCAGCTGCGGTCCCAGCTCTATGGCCAAAAACCTGGCAATCAATAAGGTTGTTTCCACCAGGGCGGTCAGCCCCGTGGGCGCCGCCGCTTACTTCTCCGGCTGCAAACAACCCTGAAACTTCAGTCCCGCCATTTTCATCAATTACAACTCCTCCATTAAATGACTGCACCAGCGGCGCAATTTCAATCATCTGTTTTGAAATGTCAAAGCCTGTTTTTTTAAAAACATTGTAGGTAACAGAAGCTTTACTTATAAGTTCTTCAGCAGGCACGCGGCTGATATCTAAAAAAATACCTCCGTTTTCTGTCGCATTTCCACCGGTAATTTCCTTAAACATTGCTATGTCAAGATATTTTGCAGTTGTCCTGCATGAAAAAGGAAAGGAAAATCTTTTAGTCCTTAAGACATCTGCTGGCTTTAAACCATCAGGTAAATATTTTTGTAAGAATTCCTCATTTTTCGCATTCAGCAGATGCGGTAAAAATTCCCACATATGCGAATGGATAATAAACTTTACAGCCGGGTGCACTACACCGGGACCAATCTGGATAAACTCCATATTTATAACAGAAGCTCCTGCTTTGAGAGCAGCTGAGTAGCCATCTCCATAAATGCCGTCTGGATTGACATTTAAATGGAATATCCCTCCAGCTCCCCCGGTAGCTAAAATAACAGCTCTGGCTTTTATTAAAACAAGTTTTCCGCTGGCAATAAACACTCCTCCGCAGATTGTATTTTCATCAACAATAAGTTCAATCAATCTGCAATCTTCAATTACATTTACACATTTTTTGTAATTTTCATTTTTTAATACATTTACTATCTCAATCCCTGTTTTCCCGTTAATTGAGAGTGACCTTGCTTTTGAACATCCCGATAGTTTCTTTTGCTTTATTCTTCCATCGCTGCAGCAGTCAAATTTTATTCCCAGGCCTATCAGGTCATTAATTCTTGAAACTGCCTCTTTTGATATAATTTCACATAATTTTTCATCTGCCAGGCCAAGCCCTGTTTTTACTATGTCGTCTTTGTATATCTGCGGGCTATCGCCGTCACATTCAAAATTAAATGGAGTATTTATTCCAAGTGTTTCAGATGCAAAAAAATTTGTGCTTCCGCTGAATCCATATTTACCAACTGTAGCAAGCGTCACATCAAGCTTCGGACTCATCATTTTAGCAGACAGTGCCGCCCTGCTTCCCGCACCTCCGCCGCCTGCAACCAGAATATCTGTGTTTAAAGATTCCATCAGGCTAATTACCTCTAAGAGTAATATGCTTTTTTGTAAATTTTTTCTGCATCTTTTATTGATATTGGCCTGGGATTAAACTTTAAAAGCCTTTCTGTACTGGTGACCGCACTTTCTGCCATTAAAGAAAGGTCTTCTTTTTTTACTCCGTAATCACTAAGATTATATGAGATATCTAAATTAGTTAAAATGTCTTTTACTATCTCAATAGATCTCTGTGCAGCTTTCTTAACTGACAAACGACTGCATGATTCATCAAGCGCAACAGCAATTTCAGAAAACTTTTCCTCAGCTGCAGATAAATTATATTCCATGACCCATGGAAGAAAGACAGCTACCGAACGGCCATGTGACACATGGTAACCGGTATCCAAAGGATACGCCAGGCCGTGAGCGCCTCCAAGACCTGCCCCGCAAAAACTTATTCCTGCATAAAAAGCAGCAGCAGCCATGCCTCTTCGTGCTTCTTTGTCGCTTTTACCATTCCTGTAAGCTCTTATCAAGTATCTTCCTGCTTTCTTTATTGAACTTAAGCCTGCTGTGTCAGTCAAGTCAGAAGAACCTTTGCTGACAAAAGCTTCAATAGCATGGCACAGGGCATCTGCACCTGTATCTGCAGTTATTACAGGAGGCAGGTTATAGGTCAGCTCAAAGTCTATAAAGACAACATCAGCCATGTTATGTTCAGAATAAATTGCTACCTTTTTTTTATTTATTTCATCTACCAGAACAGCTGCCTGTGTAGCTTCACTCCCTGTACCTGCTGTTGTAGGTATCAAAAACTTTGGCAAGCTTCTACTGAGCACCCTGTACAACCCAAGACAATTTTCAACACTTCCGCCATTTTTAGCTGCAACAGCTACTGTTTTCGCTACATCCAATACGCTGCCGCCTCCAAGACCGATAACCAGATCACAGCTGCTTTTATCCAGCACCTTGAGCCCTTTTTTAACTGTGCCAATATCAGGATCAGCGGTAACACCGTCCCATATTACCAGCCTTATTTTTTCTTCAGAAACTATATCTTTAATCTTCTTAGCAAATCCAAGTTTTGTAAGATTAGCATCTGTCACCAACAAAATCTTACTGCCGCCAAAGTGCTTTACCCAGTATGGAATCTGATTTATAATGCCATCACCTGTTAAAACAACATTTGGAAAAAATGTTTTTAGATTATTCATTTTCTTATTCCCAGCTCTTTTAATTTCTTTTTTTCCGGAATTCCTCTCTCATCCCACATTCTAAATTTGTAATAATCCTTTAGCATGCGGTCCAGTGGAGGAATATTGCCTTTGGCTTCCGAGTCAGTTTTAGCCTGCACTAAAAATCTCTCAGGCAAGGTGTCATCACCTTTTAGAATACCGCATCTATTGTTAAACAATCTCTTTAAATTAAATATTCTCTCACCTGTTTTTATTAGTTCCTGAGAATCAAACTCCCAGCCTGTAACAAGTGAGAGCATCTCTGCCATATTCTTAACTTTTATGCCTCCAAACAAAACAAATTTACATAAACTAAAAGAATCAAACAAACACATTAAATTTTGAATTAGAGCTACCTTTTCACCCTTTTCCTTATAAGAAAAAGGGTCCATTGGTTCATATATTCCGATTTCTGGCATAATAACCGATCTTTCAAATACATGGGAAAATGCCTGAAGGTGACAAGCACCCCTGTTAGACGTTGCAAAGCCTACTGCCACAGAATTGTATGCCCTTTGGTCATTTGCAGGAAAGCTAAGTCCTTTTACCTGCGGATCAAAACTTTTGGTTTCTTCTCCCCATAACTTAAATAACTTATTAAAGCCAAGAGAAATTACTTTGCCGAATCCCTTATTATCTAAAATAGAATCAATAATGCTCAGGGCTAAATCAGGATCACCCCATTTTAAAGAAATTCCGCCGGTGTCACCCAGCCCTATTATTTTTCTGTCAAACGCTTCTGTTGCAAACCCTATCAGCCCGCCTGTCTCAATAGTATCTATGCCAGATCTATTACATTTTTCATTGGCAAACTGTACTGCATCAAGATCATCGATAAACAAGTTGCTTCCAAGCATCCCTATTGTCTCATACTCGGGACCTGCACTAACCTCTTTTCCCCTGTATTTTTCACTTTTAACCTGCACAAGCCTTCCGCAAGATACTGGACAACTGGCGCAATTTACAGATTTTACAAAAATAGTTTCCTTCATTCTTTCCCAGCTTATATTTTCAACCCGGTCCTTAAAACTGTCAATCTGGAAATTTTTTATTGGGAAAGAACCAACATCTTCCTGCATTGTCACTAAACTTGGTGTGCCTTTTTCCCTTAACCTTTTGGTACCGCTGGTAAAATCCGGCATCAAGTCTTTTACATATCTTCTCAAACCAGGCTCATCATACACAAATGGCTTCCCCGTGCCATAAACAGCAATGGCTTTTAATTTCTTAGACCCCATAACTGCTCCAAGGCCGCATCTTGCAGCACTTCTTGCCTCATACCCATCAGTAAAAATACCAGCCAGCAAGTTCAGCTTCTCACCTGCCGGGCCTATGCATGTCACCTTTGCATCGGAATGGGTTAGCTCTCTTAATGCTTCTTCTGTCTCAAATGTATCCATCCCGGAAATTTTTTTGTAGATCTTATCTCAACGGTTTCATCATTTATCCACAGGTAAACCAGTTCAGATGCTGCGCCTGTTATTTTTACTCCAGACCAGCCAGCTCTCCTGAGTTCCCTGCCCCATTTTCCTCCCACACTTGCTTCCCCCCATATACCGGTCAATGGAGACCTGGCCACAACCCCGTGGCGTCCAGAAGAGGGGCATATTGTTCCTGTTAGAGGACCTGTTAAAAATAATAAAGCATTGTTTGGGCCAAGTGGGTCACATAAAATATCGGTATTGTAAAAAAGTTCATATGCGCCAAGTCCGCTTCCACCAATATATTTCTTTACTATTTCATCTGGAATTACTTTTTTCTCAACTTTTCTGCTGGTAAGATTTATATCAAGCAGCGTGTACTTGAAGGGTGACATTCATATCCTCCCTTTAATAATTTTACCGAGCCTTTATTTTTATTAATTCCTCTAATTTTATAAATTTAACCTAAAATGGACTTATGCAATCAGGCCTGCACACAACATACCCTCTAGAACTTATTGATGTTAATTGCCCTCTCAGGGCAAACCTCATAACACATTCCACATCTATCGCACAAATCATCTCTGATAACAGCACCAACTTTTGTAATATTTATCGCTTCGTACATACAACTTTTCTTGCAAACCCCGCAGCCAGTGCAAATATCGCGATTTACGCTAAACTGAACTCCTGGATAGCCTCTTTCAACTTCTGAAGTTTTTTTAATATTTTCTAAAGCAATACCTTTAATATCATTAATGGATTTATAGCCCTTTGCATCCATCCATGCTTCAATTGATTTAACCCATCTGCCAGTTGTATTAAAACCCTGCAGCATAACTGCTGTAACTGTTTGCACAATGGAAGCTCCAGCCATAAAGTAACTAACAGCATCCTGCCATTTCCAGACACCAAGTCCTGCAATAATTGGTATATTTACTTCCTTTGCAACCTGAAACACTGTCTTTAGCCCATATCCAAGCAGATAAGGACCGCCATATCCGCCTATAGACTGCCAGCCAATTGGGGACTCCGTTTCAATATCTATCATAATACCTGAAAGTCTTGCAGAAAGATTTACAGCAGATGCTCCTTCTTCCTCTGCCATTTTTGCAAGTGACATTGAATCAGAAGTTTGAGGTGTTATTTTTACGCTGAAAGGCTTTTTTAAAACTTGACTGCATGTGTGCACGAACTCTTTTGTAAGATCTACTGCACCTGCCCCCATCTTCACACCCATATCAGCTGCAAACGGACAGGAATTGTTAAGCTCAACCCAATCAGCTTTAGTTTCGTTTACCATCTGGCACATTGTTTGCCATTCCTCACTTGTTGAACCCGAAAGGCTTGCTACGACAACCCCGTCATCTTTTACTAACTCTTTTGCCTTGTTTATGTCCTTCATATATTCTTCGTACCCAAAGGAGGAGCATTCCTCAAGCGAGCGAAGTGTAAAACTATCAGGCAAATCCTCTGGATAACCAGGATATTCTCTGTAGTTAAATAATTTAAATCTCGGCCTTGGATACTTGCGGCCTATAGCAGCAGAGTCACCAAACAGGGACTTTGCAATCGCGCCGCCTGCGCCTCCTTCAATACATCTTTTAATTCTCTTTGAATCCCAGGTTGGAGTTGCAGAACCCACTATAATAGGGTTTTTAAATTTTATTCCAGAAATCTCAACATTTAAATCTGCCATCAAATCCTCCAAATAATTACTGCTCTACTTTTTTAAAAGTATAATTTGACTGAGCATTAAACTTATAAATATCCAATGTGCTGTGCCCGGCTTTAATTTTTTTTAGAACTTCAATCTCCTTATCTACAATTTTTTCTGCCTTAGAAATTACAGCATCAATATCGTTGTACTTTATAACCACAACTCCATCGCTATCCCCTCTTACAACATCCCCGGGCTCTATGGTAACATCAGAAATACGTATTGGCTTATTTATAGAACCAGGTGCAATTTTTGCTGTACCCTTGATACACACACCTGCTGAAAAAACAGGAAAGCCCAG
>JAUVXY010000079.1 GCA_030603375.1 Actinomycetes bacterium
ACGCACATTTTTTAGGTTACCAACAGTGAAAATAACGAGACAGATAGCGGCAGCAATTACTCAGTTGTATTTATTCATGCAATACTCTATCCCATTTACTATATAATCTTTTACAGCATCTGCTGCTCTCTGGATACTGACTTCTGCTTCGCTGATTTCATTTCTTTTAAATTCCTCAAGGACATAGTCAGATGCATTTTTTCTTCCGGGAGGCCTGCTGACTCCAAATCTTAGCCTGTCAAAATCCACATTTACAAGGCGCCTGACTATAGACTCCAGTCCCTTGTGCCCACCTGTCCCTCCATTAACTTTGAACCTGATTTCCCCTAACTTAATGTCTATGTCATCACTTATAACTAAAATAGAATCTATTTCATCTTTGAATAAATTATATACCGAAGCTACTGCATTCCCACTGTTGTTCATAAAGGTTAGAGGCTTTATGAGCAGCAGCTTTTTCCCATTATAAGAAGATTCTACTATAGAAGAATTGAACTTATGATAATCTTTTTTTCTATCTAAAGCTTCTGCAAATTTATCTATAATTAAAAAACCTATATTATGCCTTGTAAGCCTGTGCTCTTCCCCAGGATTGCCAAGGCCGGCTATTAAAATCATACCTGGCCATTAAAAATTGCTATTATTTTAATACTTCAAATTGTGCTTGATAAGTTTTTGTTTACCTGAAATTTTTTCGCCCTAAAAAACTTACTTCTCTTCTTTCTTTTCCTTATCTTCCTTCTTTTCCTTACCAACTATTTCCGGTTCTTTTTCCTCTTCCTCAACTGCAGCTTCTTCTTCAACTGCAGCTTCTTCTTCAACTTTCAGGTGAGTAGGATGAATAATTGAAACCACAACTTCAGATGAGTCGCTTAAAATCTTAATATTTTCCCCAACCTCGATACTAGAAACTTTTAATACATCGCCCATCCCCATATTTATAGCATCAAGCTCTATTTTTTCAGGAATATCCTTAGGCAAGCACAATATATTGAGCTCACGCATACCATGCTGCAGCACTCCCCCTTCTTCTTTTACTCCAAGAGAGTTTTCTTCATTTATTATTACTATAGGAACAACGGTTTCCACTTCTTTCTCCATTTCTATCCTTAAGAAGTCTAAATGCGCAAATTCTCTCGAAATTGGTGCTCTTTGAATATCTTTCAGCAAAACTGCCTCTTTTTTACTTTTTTTGGCTCCGTTTATTTTCATATCAAATACAAGGCTGGTTGTTCTTTTCCCTTTTGATAACTCTTTAAATTTTTTTGCATCTACTTTAATACAAACAGGATTTTTATTTAAACCATACAGCACAGCAGGTATAAAACCTTCCCGTCTAAGCCTCCCTGCAGCATTTTTCTTCAATTCATCATTTTGTCTCATATCTACTTCTATAACCAAATTCTCCATATTATTTTACACCTACCTTATTTTGTTTCTTTAAATTAAACAAGATTTTCCCCTTTAAATAATTCACTTACAGATTTGCAATAATAGACTTTTTTTATAGTTTTTGCAAGTAAAGAAGCAATCGAAAGTACTTTTATTCTGTCAGGGTTATATTTTTTATTTAGAGGGATAGTGTCTACTACTACTATTTCCTCTGCCCTTGAATTTTCCAGCACTTCAACAGCATCACCAGAAAAAATCGGGTGGGTTGCTGCTACATAAACTTTTTTTGCCTTATGCCTTTTTAATATATTTATAGCTTCTACTATTGTACCGCCAGTGTCTATCATATCATCAATTATTATAGCATCGCTTTCTTCTACATTCCCTACAAGATGCTCTACCTCCGCCATATTAGGGGCCGGTCTTCTCTTGTCAAGTATAGCAAGTGGAAAATGAAATTGCTTTGCAAATATACTTGCTCTTTTTACTCCGCCTACATCAGGACTCACCACCACTCCGTTTTTAATGTTTTTACTTTTAAAATATTTAGCTATTATGGGTATTGCTGTAACATGGTCTACCGGAACATCAAAAAACCCCTGAATGCTAGCAGCATGAAGATCAGATACTATCATCCTGTCCATGCCAGCTACTGAGAGTAAGTCTGCAAACAATTTTGCTGTTATAGGTTCTCTTCCCTCAGATTTTTTATCCTGCCTTGCATATCCATAATGAGGTATTACAGCATTTATCATTCCAGCTGAAGCTCTCTTTAAGGCATCTATCATTATTAGCAATTCAACTATACTGGCATTTACAGGTTTGCAGCAAGTTTGCACAACAAACACATCGGCACCTCTTACGCTCTCATCAAATTTTATATAAATCTCGCCATTTTTAAATTTAGTTCTTGTTACTTTGCCAACCTCTATCCCTAAATTTTTAGCAATTTTTTCTGTAAGCTCAGGATTTGATGAACCTGAAAAAACCATCATTCTCTTATTGTTTAAATAATTTTTCATTTGCCTTGCTCCCTTTACTCTTTCATTTCCTTCTTTTTTCTATACCTAATAGCACCGTCTTTAATATTTTTTTGGCTTCCGCGTTCTATGGCTAAACAATTTGAGGGAACATCATCTGTAATAACTGACCCAGCAGCGACTACTGCTCCCTTTCCTACTCTGACTGGCGCTACAAGCATTGTATCCGAACCTATGAATACATTATCCTCTATAATAGTTTTATTTTTTCTGTATCCATCATAGTTAACTGTTACAGAAGAAGCGCCTATGTTTACACTTGAGCCAATTTCAGTATCACCTACATAACTCAGGTGCGGAACCTTGCTTCTGTTGTTAATTTTAGATTTTTTAACCTCGCAAAATGCGCCTATCTTAACATTTTCGCCTGTTACGGTATCAGGCCTTATATAACTATGTGGCCCAATATTATTATTCCTGCCAATAACTGCATCAATTATAACCGAAGAGTTTATTTTGCTTCCAGACCCAACTTTCGTATTGGTTATCTGCGAAAATGGACCTATGACACAATTGCTTCCAATTATAGATTTGCCTTTGATAAAGCAAAAAGGTTCAATAACTGAATCTCTTTCTATCTTTACTGAACCCCCGATATAGCAGGAACCCGGATCTTTTATGGTAACCCCATCTTGCATCATTTTTTCATTTATTGTCATCTGCATAACCTTTTCAACTTTAGAAAGCTGGATCCTGTCATTAATACCCAACGCTTCCTTGCTGTTGGAAATTTTGAGACATGCTACCTTGTTCCCATTCTTTACCATCTTTTCCACAATATCTGTTAAATAATATTCTTTCTGTGAATTTTTAGAGTCAATATTTTCTATATTTTCAAATAAGATTTTTTTATCAAAGCAGTACATGGAAGAGTTAACTTCATTCATCTGCTTCTCCGCATAAGTTGCATCTGCCTCTTCCACAATTTTTAAGACGTTCCCTTTTCTATCTTTAATTATCCTGCCGTAGCCTTTTGGATTAGAAGCAGTAGTCATAAGAACGACAGCCGCACTGCTTGTTTTAATTTTTCTATTCACCAATTTTTTTAAAGAACCTGAAGCAATTAATGGACAATCACCGGGAAGAACCAGTATATCTTCCCCCAAATCTTTACGGTACTTTTTCACAGCAAGCACTGCATGGGCCGTGCCCAGTTGCTTCTTTTGGTATACAGTTTTAATACCTGGAAAATTACTTTTCACATATTTATCTATAAGTTCTGACCTGTGGCCAACTACTACAAATACATTTTTGGGATTTATTTTATTTACGGAAGACAAGATGTAATACAAAATTGGCTGATAGCAAATATTGTGAAGTGCTTTAGAAATTTCTGACTTCATCCTCTTGCTCTTCCCGGCTGCCAATATTATTACGCTTAAATTTTTTGAATAACTCATTTTAACAAACAATCCTACAAAGCAAAAAGAGAACAAATATTACACACTTTTTAATTTTATTACCATAAGAAGACCTTAAAATTTTAACACAAAGCAGCGTTTTTATCTAAAGATTAATCAATAAAGTTTCCGCCAGTAATATCCCTTGAGACAACATTAAAATTTGACCCCAGATAGACGGTAATATATATCAGGTTATTACATTTTTTACCCAGTACCTCTTTCCTCAAAAAAAATGCTGCGCCGGATGGGCCCTCGCCCTCGTAGATTCTGGAAATATCACTGGTACTTCTGGCTTTAACTTCAATTTCCTCTCCACATTTACTGCACTTGACTTTAAAAGTTATAAAATTAGATTTGCTGCTGCCAGCAGGTTCCGTAAAGATTTTTTTTAAGTTTTTTAAAAAGCTTCCCATTCTGAAAATCCTTCTCTTGTATTTTTAGACTTTACTATTTGATTACATTTTAACAAATTTAGAAAAACATAGACAATAGTTAATATTAAAAGCATTTTTTACTTTATAAAGTTTCTTCAGGCTTGCAGCTGTTTTCTAAGTTTAATAGAAACCTTTTTACCTTTTCTCCTCCTGAAAACTTGCCAATATTACCATTGCTCCTTATCACCCTGTGGCAGGGAACTGCAAGCATCAATGGATTTTTTCTCAAAGCTGAGCCGACTGCCCTGCAGGCACCGGAGTGGCCAATAAGCTCTGCTAATTTTTTGTAGCTAATAGTTTCCCCATAGGAGACAGAGGCGAGTTTATTCCATACTTTTCTTTCAAATTCCGTTCCCGCCAGAAACATGTATTTAAAACCCATATTCCTGATTATGCCTTTTAAGTAATCGTTAACAGCAGTTTCAATTTTATTTGATTTTTTATCATTAAAAATTAGCTTATCTGAGCCCCCATATTCGTTTCTAAGTTTTTTTAAATACTGCAAGCAAGCTGACCTGCTGTTCCTAATATACACAGCATTTATCTCATTATTTCTATCTATCCACAAATAATACAGGGTGCCTATCACAGTTTTAAATTTAGATCTTTCTATTGCAGCCATGGCCCTTATAGGAATTTCTTTCCCTAATAAATAAAAGAGGAAACACAATATCACTTGTGCAACATGGAACCCAGACTGCAATAAATAAAAATATAAAAATTACAGCAGTAAAACCCCAATTTATAGCACCGCCCAGTGCCATAATAATATGGAACAGTGACGCCCATGTGCTCAAAAGCACATGGCCGGCATGTGGGATTTTTGTGGTAGGTTTAAAGTAAGCTATGACAATGCCTAAAAAAGCTAAGGGATTCACCAGCCACCATTTTTCAATAAAGCCTATGTGGATGCCTCTGTCAGGCATACTGAGCAGCACTTCCCCTAAATAAGGAATTATTGAGTCGCTCAGCGTAGCTATTCCTACTGAGCCAAAATAACCAATCAAAATCATTGCCCAGATTTTCTGCCTTTTTTTATTATTGGTATAGAGAATGTACATTGCCGTAGTTGTAAATGCACTCAGAAATACATGCAGCGGGTGTAGGGTATAAAAAATATTATATGAAATATTAAATGGAATATTATAGAAAATAGCCATAATAAAAATTCCAATAAAAGCTCCAATGGCAGTAAACGGAATATGTTTTCGCAACTCTTTAATTATAATTTTGGTTTTTTTAACCTCTTTATCCGGCAAAGTCACAACTTTTAAAGCTTCCCCTCTATTTTTAACTGTTTTCTTTAATATATAAGATAGTATATACGTACAGACTAAGCTACATCAAGCAAAAACGATAAGTTTATGCCGCTAAATTGTATTCATGCTTATCTGCTATTTATTTTAATAAAGTTTTCAATAGACCTATCGTAAGTCTTCTCTGCTTTCTCATCAAAATAACAGGCTGGCAGTTCGCCATTCCGCCTGTGATAGGCAATACATTCACAACACAAACCCTTCCTCGAGCAGGGCTCGTAGGTACAGTTGCAGACAACTAAATTTTCTTCTTTTCTACATTCCACAGATATATTCCTCTTTATACTCCTTGTCATTTTTACTGAATTAAATTTCAGCCATTTATATTATTAATATTTTTTGATTATGTATACTACTTTTAAAAAATAACTTCTCCAATCAAACAATTTTTTAACTGCCTGGAAAATTTAGTATTCTATTCCCTTTCTTGCCCTCTTCCCTTCATTAAAAGCATGCTTTATCTCTTTCATTTCAGTCACTGTGTCAGCAATATCTATTAATTTTTTGGAAGCATTCCTGCCGGTAAGTATAATTGAAAGTTTCTCCGGTCTATTTATAATAATATTGGCTACTTCATTGGCGCTAATCAAATTATAATCAATTAAGTTATTTATCTCATCCAGCACAACTATATCATATAAGCCGCTCATTATTTTACCGCAAGCATATCTAAAAGACTCTGATGCATTATTCTTCTGCTCTTTTGTAGCTACCGGCTTTCCATCCTTAAATTTTATAAAACCTTCTCCCAATTGTTCTATTTCTACAAATGGCTTTAGCTTTTCTATGGCTTTAAGTTCACCAGTTTTTAGTGTTCCTTTTATGAACTGCAAAATTAAAATCTTCAAATTATGT
>JAUVXY010000040.1 GCA_030603375.1 Actinomycetes bacterium
CACTATGTCAGCCTCCCTGTTAACAACATATCTGCTTGAGGCCAGGCAAAATTCAGCTCCACTGCGATGGGCCTCTTCCAGATCTCCGCTGAATACGCCTGTTATTTCTTTGTTTTTATTAATAGTTACATTAATTATAAAATCTACGCCAGCTTTTTTTGCAATCTCAGTAGATTCTTCATGAAAAGGATTCCCTTTTAAAACTGCATTTGAAGCATTGGGGGACTCTAAAATATCAGGACCATGAAAATGCTTAAACATGTCCATATAGCTTATCCCCGGGCATATAGACTTCCTTCCGCCTGAAAACCCGGCCATAAAGTGAGGTTCAATAAGTCCTGTGAGAATTTTGAAATCTGAATCCAAATATATTTTATCTAAAATTATTGGAGTTCCCCTGTCTGTCTTCCCTATTTCCCTGCAGCTATCTCTATCTCTGGCATTATGGTTTACAATTCTATAATTTTTAGTTATCTCTTTGCCAACTAATTCTTCAAGTTCTTTTCCTTCGTTTGGCCTGTGAAGACCAGTAGCGATAAGTATGGTAATAGATTCTTTGCTGATCCCATAACTTGAAAGCTCTTCAAGCAGTACTTCCAGGATAAGTTTTGTAGGTACTGCTCTGGTAATATCGGATATTACTATACATATTTTATTCTTTCCGCTAATTTTATCCTTAAGCGGTAAGCTCGCTGCAGGCTCTCTCAGGCTCCTGCTTAATTCTTGTGCGGGGTCTGCTATGGCGCTTACTGGCTTGCTGGCTGCTACATCCAGTAAGTTTTTCTCATCAACTTCTATTTCTAATTCGTCTTTACCGTAATTTAATTTTAATATCATTATCAAGCCGCCTAAGCTATGTTATAGTTATCCCACAGCCTCATACAAAAAATCTCCTTCATCTACGTTTTTACACAGAACAACGGACCCCTTTAAAATAAGTTTAAATTCTTTTGTATGAGCCTGCTGTCATATTGTTACATTATAGCTCTGTATAAGTCTTGATGCGGAGACGGAATTATTTGGTAGTCAACTAAAAAGTCCTTTTTTTGAGCATACTCAATGCCTACTCTTACGGATTCATTTACTGAAGATATATCTCCATTTACAATGCATATATTTTTTCCGCCAAGGGCCCTTGCTATCCTTATCTCCACAAGATCCACTGAAGTAGCTTTAATGGCAGCATCAGCTGCTATTAAAATAGAAGGCGAGGTAAGAGTTTCTATAACACCTATTGATTTTAGCTCTTTTATAGAAGAAGTTTGATTCAGGCTCGTAAAAATTTGCGGGTATACATTAGATATTTTTGCCCAATCTATAATAAAGTTTTTACTTTCCTCAAGCACTACATTCATGGAACTGGAAATGGCACTGACGCTTCCGGTAAACATTATATAATATTTACCGGGACATATGCTTTTAGCATCTAAAATTTTTACATCAGATGCTTTAACTATCCTGTCTATTGCTCCAATTCCAATTGCAATGCTGCGAAATTCAACAATTCCTATTGATTTTTCCATAAAACCATACCCATAAAAACTAAGCTTTCAGTCAAATATTTTTTTATCCTATTTTTTCTGCTGCAACTTTCCTAAGAAGAAGATGGTGACGATTTAGGCTTTGAGGCTTCTACCTTTGGAATAGTTACTTTTCCTGTTCTAACAAGTCTGCCTGATATCAATTTGCTCAATTCTGAATGCGGCCTTGGAATAATATGCACACTTACAACTTCTCCTACTCTCTTAGCTGCAGCTGCACCTGCATCTACCGCTGCCTTTACTGCACCTACATCACCACTCACGATTACTGCTACAAGCCCTCCGCCTGCATATTCCTTAGAAATTAATTTAACATTTGCAGCTTTTACCATTGCATCAGCTGCTTCAACTGATCCAACCAGCCCTCTTGTTTCAATAAGCCCTATTGCTCCTCCGTTCATTTATCCTGCTCTCCTTTCATCATTTCAAAAAATTTATTTTCTTCAATTTCTATTTACGGATTATTAAAAAATTTATTTTACAAAATTCATTGAATTATTTATAACTAACCTTCTTTCTCTTGTAAACGATGAAGGTGTTGTGCATCCTTCGCCTGTTGCGCCTGCTATCGTCCAGGAAGTTCCGCCTTTTGTTAAATCTACTCCCATTGAACTTGACCTGCCATTTATTATAAGTGTTGTTGTCCCAATTGCCTGTGCAAATTTAGTAATTCTATCTAAATTGTTTGAATGTATAAGTGCAGTATGCTTAAAACTATGCTCTACTCTTACTGCAACATCGACTGCCTGTTCAAAAGTATCTACAACAACTATTGGCAGCACTGGCATAAGCTGTTCATGCTGGACTAATAGACAGGATTCATCAGATGCAACAAATACCGCGAGCCTAATGTCAGGGCCAACACTCACGCCTGCATCCCCAAGGATTACAGATGCATCCTTGCCCATATATCCTTTGTCTATTTCACCGTTTTTTAATACAAGGTCTGTCACCTTGTCTGTCTGCTCTTGATTTAAAACAATTGCCTTATTCCTTCCAAACGCAGCAAGCAATCTATCCAGGACGCTTCTCATACATACTACGACCTTTTCCTCATTGCACAAAATATTATTGTCAAAAGAAGCCCCTTCAGTAATTTCAGTTGCTGCCTTTTCTATATCAGCAGTGTCGTCAACTATAACAGGAGGATTTCCAGGCCCTGCTCCTATTACCTTCTTACCGCTTTTAAGTGAAAGTTTTACTATTGCAGGCCCCCCTGTAGTAACAACCATATTTATGTCATCATTCTTAAAAATTTTTGAAACATTTCCTATTTTTGACTCTTTGGCAGCTGTGATTAAATTAGCAGGGCCCCCAGCATCAACAATAGCTCGATGGATCAATTTTATAGTTTCAATGGTACAGTTATGAGCTGCCGGATGCGGCAGAAATACTATAGAGTTTCCTCCAGAAATCATAACTATCGCTGCATTTATCAAACATGCAGTAGGATTAGTCATAGGATTTATAGCTGCAATTACTCCAAAGGGCGCCCTTTCAATAGTAACTGTGCCTTTCTCATCACTATAGCTTTTTACTTCTAACTCTTCAGGTCCGGGTGTCCACAGTGCTGCCACTTCATTTTTTACTATCTTATCCTCGTATCTACCCATTTTGGTTTCATCAACAGCAAGTCTTGCAAGCCTTTCTTTGCCAGCTATGCTTGCTTTTCTTATGGAATCTATTATCTTATATCTCGCACCCCTGCCTAAATCCTCTAATTTCTGCTGTGCTGCCTTTGCAGCCTTAACTGCATCATTTATGTCATCGAACAGTCCATCTTCAGATGTAGCAATGGGCGACATCTTCAGGCTCGTAGCATTAGAGCTGCTATATAAGTTTTCGACTACACTTCTCACAATTTTCTCTATTTGCTTCTCATCTATAGCCACATTTTACCCCCTGTAAACATTATACCCTTAAACAAGGTAATATTTTTTTCATCTTTAAGTAATTACATAATTTTTATGCCTCTTTTAACAGCTTCGTCCCGGGCCAGCGGGCTCAGTATGGTACTGGATGTAAGTTTTATACCGCTTTCCATGTAGTTATCAAGGTCCTCTACTGTTATAACTATTTTTCTGCTCCCGGATTGACTGCCGGCAAGGTTTTGCCTGCTGCTACTTTTACTGTCCAACATGCTTTTTCCTTCCAATGGCGAAAACACGCTTACGCTCTTTAAAATATTGGGATCTGTGATTTCGCTTGCAAAACTGCCGTCAGGGATAGAAGGAGGAGTATGGTTGGAATCAGCTACCTGTGTGAGTATTGAAGTAATACATGAGGCATCTACCATTTCAACCAATGTTCCATTGACAATATCTGCTGCATTTGCATCATCTGTATCCACATGCATTTCAGATTTAAAGTCAGGGCTTATTCTTGCCTGAACATTATTAAATGTAAGCCCTTTGGACCCGCCTATCCTTACATCAACTTCTTCATTGTCTTTTATTCCAAAATAACTTGCATCTTCAGTATCCAGATGAATATGCCTGTTTGCCCTTATGACACCCTCGTCCAGGAAAACAACACCTTTTGGGCCAATCAGTACAACTGAAGCAGAGCCCTTTAAGTCACCTGACCGCCTGACCGGAGCGTTAACTCCTAAAATTACACAATCAGTTTTAGCCAGCTCCACCTGTGTTTTGTTTCTTAGCGGTCCAAGAATCCTAACATTTTGAATAGCATTAAGTTTTGGCCCAACAATGGTAACTGCTTCCTCGTACGCATAAGTACCGGGCTGGTAAAGCTCCCTTAATGTTTTAGGCTCATAATCCTTCCCGTACAGGATATCCAGATGCTCGCGGGACAGATGGACATGCCTTACCGATACTCCGCAAACAATCTTTCTGTCCTGGCTGCTTGTTTTTGCATATGCAGCGCCTGCCTTCTGACCTGACTCACTCACAGTACTTAATTGAACATCAGCAGTGTTACTCTGTGGTACCTCTTCAAGCTTCTTTATTACATTTTTAACGACATCGCTAATTAATCTTTCAGTATCCACCTCTAAGTACCTTCCTTATTTTTTAATAAACTTTACTTTTCTCCTTACTCGTGAGGCAATATTGAGTCAATATCAGCATGTGGTCTTGGAATAACATGAACACTTAATAGCTCTCCCACTCTCTTTGCTGCTGCAGCGCCTGCATCTACTGCTGCCTTTACTGCGCCTACATCTCCTTTAACAATTACTGTTACAAGACCGCCGCCAATTCTTTCCTGTCCAACTAATGTAACATTTGCTGCCTTTACCATAGCATCAGCAGCTTCTACTGATCCAACAAGTCCTCTTGTCTCGATTAAGCCTATTGCTTCTCCTGCCATTTTGCTTCTCCTTTTTCTTACTTTTTAATGATAAACAAATTTATTATAACTATACAATAAATTTCAATAATCTCAATTATACATTAAACATTTTTATTTAATATATTATTTACAACACTTGTGACTAATTCTATTAATTCATCTTTTTTCATTGTTATATTTTCGAAACTATTATTATTTGTGCTGTCTGAATCAGCATGCGCAGGGACCGCCCCATCTTTTATAAAATCCCCATTAACCTTGCAGCCCGGGTAAATGCTGTCCATCCCCCATTGTTTTCTAATATCAAGTATTTTTTTGACATTTCCCTCATCTATAACATTTACATTCCCAAGCTGATTTGCTATAAGGCTTATTTTAGCAAAAAGTTCAAGGCTTTCCATTCTGTAATAAGCTTTGTAAACATCAGGACCTACAGAAAGTGCGCCATGGTTTTCAAGCAGAAACACACTATGATCCTTTAGGTATTTTCTCACATTATCAGGTATTTCAGATGTTGAAGGAGTTCCATATTTAGTTAAAGGTATTGACCCTATGGAAAAAATTACTTCAGGAAGTACACACTTGTCAAGTGCTATGCCGGCAACTGCAAAACCTGTAGCATATGGAGGATGCGCATGAACAACTGAATTTACATCTTTTCTTTGTTTATAAACATCAATATGCATTTTTACCTCTGAAGAAGGCTCGAGTTCTCCTTCCAGTTTATTTCCATCCATGTCAACTTTAATAAGCTGACCGGCAGTAAGATACCCTTTGCTCATTCCTGTAGGTGTACACAGTACTGTGTCCGGCCCTAATCTGATGGAGACATTCCCATCATTTGAAGCAACCCATCCTTTGCTGTATATCCTCTTGCATATTTCAATTATATCATTCCTGTGTATACTCTCAGTTTTACCATACATTAAATTTTATCCCTTTTCTTTTTTAAATTTAATAAATATAACCATAAAACCCTAACCGCACTTGCTAAAAGATGTCCTGAGCCATTTCCATACCTGCCCGTCAGGATTTGGAATAATTTTGTAAGCTGCAAGAGTGCCGTACTTTTTTAGAAAGCCTGCAGCATTTTTAACTGCCTCATTTACAGAAGAAAGAGTTCCCGTCACGATATAGAAGCTATTTGCTCCACAGCCTTGAGCCAGTCTGAAATCTGCAAATTCAACATCTGCGCTATCTACACATACATCCGCTGAACTTATAAGGTTTGCCATTTGCATGCCTTCTATGATTCCAATAGATCCAGATGGCGCAGAGACCGTATCGCCGCCAATAGCCTCAATTACTTTTAAATTAATCCCGCTTACAATCAGCGAACTTATCACGTGTCTTCCTCCAAGCTTATCTGCTGTTTCTAATGCACTTTCCACTGCGCTTACTTCACCTTCTACAATAGTTAGATATCTGCCGGGGCAAAGAGTTCCGGCAAACACACCATTCACTCTGGCAGATTTGATCATACCGTCTGCAACAAATATCCCCCTGGATACACTTTTAAACTCTACTATGGCAACATTGCTTTTTTTGTTATTGTTCATTTAACTAAATTATTTAAATAATGTCTTTTCCGGACTGTACATATTTTATTTTCTCTGTACTTCTTGCCTTAGAACCTTTCTATCAATACATATTCTGAGTTTAACTGCTTAACCTTCCCGCTAATAGAGCTATGAATTTTAGCACCTAACTTCCCTTCTGGTATATCTGCAATTAAATCACCTGTTTTTACACTGTCCCCCACCTTAACTACCGACTCTGCCGGAATACCTGCATGCTGGGATAGATATAGTTTTACTTCATCAACATCAGCGCTAAAATCTGTAAGCGGAGTTTTGCTGTCATACATATCTATCTCTAATCTCTTTTCCAATCTGTCAACAGGCACTTTTCTATATTCTCTAAATTCATTAACTTCAAGATCGGACCTGTTGTGAGAATTTTTTATTCCCATTCTTTCAAGTTCACTCTTTATGTAATTAAACAGAGATCTTGGTGATAAATCCATCATACAGCCATACAGCTCACATAGTCCGCAATCACAACAAAGATATGCGCAGTCATATTTTTCTAAATCTTCACTGCTCAGCTCTCCCCTAAAAATTCTCTTCATAAGCTCATCAGGAAATAAATCATGGCCCAGTAAATACCTCGGGCACATATCGGTACACATTCTGCAGCTCATGCATATAGCCTGAGCTCTTTTTAAAACATCTGACAGATCTCTTTTTTTATTTTGCACAACAATATTATCCTCAGGAAGGACAATCACGGATTTGGTAGTTTTTTTAACAGCATACGTGTCTTCATTTATTAACTTGCCCATCATTGGCCCTCCGTCAAAACAAGAATACTCCTCCAGCGTAACACCGCCGCAAAAATCTATTAGTTTCTTAACAGGTGTTCCCACAGGCACCATAAGTGTGAGAGGATTTTTGACCCCGCCATTTACTGTAACATATTTGTCTGTGACATTTTCCCCACAGGTAGCTTTGTAAATATTAAGAAGAGTTTCAACATTTATAACTACCACGCCGACCTGCAGAGGTATTCCTCCTTCGGGAACAATTTTGCCTGTAACTTCATACACTAAAACCTGCTCATCACCAGCAGGATAAAAATTATCAAGCTTAAACAACTCAAATTTTATTTCCTGCTGTGTAAAATTTTCTACAGCTTTTACAGCTTCTTTGTGCTTTTCTTTGAGAGCAAGTACAATTTTTTTTGCCTTTGTTACACTGGCTGCAACTTTTATACCTTTATATACCTTATCAAAATAAAACTGCAGCAGCTGTTTATCCACGTTTATCAGAGGTTCGCATTCAGCACCATTTATGATTAAAGTTTCTATCTGTGTATTTAATTTTATATGAGTTGGAAATCCTGCTCCGCCTGCCCCTACAACTCCAGCATTTTTAATTATCTCTATTTCTAATTCAGACATTTATTGCTCCAAATTTATTTTGTCAACTCTTGCCACAATTGTTGCATCAATATTCTTGCCCTTAGTATAGTCAGTCCTTTTTGCAGTACTGCCAGTAGCTATCAGGCCCAATTCGCCTTCCCCAACCCCTACAGTATCTACAGCTACAAAATAGTCATTTTTTCCACTCAGGTCCACATCCACACACTGGACCAATAAAATTTTAAAACCATTAAGAGACGAGTCTTTTATTGTAGATGTCACGCTTCCGATAACCTTTACTAATTTCATATTATGCTAACCTTCTATTACCTTTTTGCCTGATTCCATATCTATGCTGTCAATTATACCTATAATTGAACCCCTTAGCGGAATGCCTGTTTCTCCCTTCCACTTACAGATAGTAGTTCCGTCTTCTATCCAGAACACAAGGCTCCCTACTGCTGAATTAAGATAATCCGCAACAATTTTAGCACTGCCGATCTCATTTCCTTCAGAATCTATTGGTTTTACGACCAAAAGCTTTATTCCTCTAAGTTTTTCGTGTTTCATTGTGGAAACAACATTTCCAATAACTTTGCCAACCCTCATAATTAAAACTTTCTAATAATAAATTTTTTTATTATTTCTGTTGAAAAACTGCAGGTAATTATTACCTGGTTTCTTATCTGTAATTATAATATCAACATCTTCTAATAGGCAAACTTTATTTAAAGTGATTTCATCAAATTTACTCCAATCGGCAAGAAGTATGGTCTGTGAAGAATTTTCTATCATTATTTTTTTAATTGAGGCTTGCAGTAGATTTGGATCTGTAACTCCTGCTCTTATAGATATTCCAGATGATGAAATAAAAGCTTTGTCTGCATTTAAATTTTTTAAAAATGTTTCTGTGTAGGACCCAACAAAATTCATGGAAATATACAAAAATTCTCCACCAGGGCAAATAAGCCTTATATTATTATTCTTTTGAATTTCATTGATCACGTTAAGCCCATTTGTTACCACTGTTATATTTTTTTTAATATAGAGCCTTTTAGCTAAAGCAAGTGAAGTGGTTGATGCGTCTAAAAATATACTATCCCCTTCCTTAACAAGCTGGGCAGCCTTTTGGGCAATTATATTTTTTTCAAGAGTATGTATTTTCTCTCTAAATGTACTTGAAATCTCACCCGACATATTTCTTTCTGACACTGCTCCGCCGTAAACCCTTCTAAGTATGCCCTGCTTTTCAAGTGACGCTAAATCGCGAAGTACTGTCATCTCCGAGACACTAAACATATCAGAAAGCTCTGAGGTTTTTATGCCTCCATTTCTGTTTACCATTTCTGCAATTTTAAACTTTCTTTCAGTAGACAGCATGATAAATAATATGTTTATTATTGTTGCTTGTTATTATTTTATGTTATATTTTGTTAGTTGTCAATATAAACTCAAAGTTATTTTCCATTGATTTTTCAGTAGAAATAATATAAATTATAAAAACTTACAAAACTTCTAAAAATCATTTACCGGCAAAGGTTGGTACAAAAATAATGGCAGATAAAGCGGCCAGGAAAAAATCAGAAGAAATTGGGATAACCAGGCTTAATAATATTAGTATGCTGCTATGAAAATTGTCTGGGAGAAAGAAAAAGCCTACGTTAGAGAAGCCCATAAAATAATGTTTAGAAAAGAAATAGGCAAGCTATGATGCAGTAAAATATAATCTTAATTTCAGATAACTATATTATTTACTGTGCCTCAACCTGAATACTGTCTACCCTGGCAACAATGACAGAATCTATGCTTTTATCCTTTGTTTCTTCAGTCATGCGGGCAGAACTTCCGTTTACGACAAGCACTGTCTCTCCTGTTCCCACACCTACTGTATCAACTGCAACTACAAAAGGATCCAAAAGCTTTCCGTCTAAATCTATGGCCTTTACAATTAAAAGTTTCTTTCCTGCGAAACTTTTATCTTTTTGTGCTGAAACTACTGTCCCAACTACTTTACCCAATACCATTGTATTCCCTTTTTACTTTAACTAATAAGAAATTAATTAAATAACTTGTGTGCTTAAAAATTATTCTATTACACACAAATAAAATCTATACCTGCCAGATTATTTTCTTAAATTAACATTATCAATAATAGACACAATAGTTGCATCAGTGGGAACATTTTCGCCATCAAAGGCCCATGCAGCTTCCATACCATCCTCATATCCAACCAGATCACTGGTACTTGAAGAAGTAACATCCAACGCTACCAAAAAGCTGCCAACATTTTTCCCAGTTTCTATATCTACAGGCTGAATTATTTGAATTTTTTTCCCTACAAGCCCTTTGTGCTTGGCTGTAGAAACTATCTTTCCGATAACCTTGGCGTAATACATACAATATTCCCTGACCTTTAACTTAAATACTGACTATGCAGTTATGCTTAACAAGTATATTCTCTTATAATAACAGATGAAACAGCCAAAATAAATAAAAAATTTACTTATTTTATACCTGCAGCATTCTTTGCAGCTTTTAATGTGTTTTTAAGCAGCATTGCAATAGTCATAGGACCGACTCCGCCCGGAACCGGTGATATGTAACCAACCCTGGGTTCAACTCTTAAAAAATCAACATCTCCTATCAAAGTAGCGCCTTTTTTGTCAAAA
>JAUVXY010000064.1 GCA_030603375.1 Actinomycetes bacterium
ACTGCTTTTAATATTACTTCCGGACCGGTTACCGCACTTCCAATATTTATTATCACTCCGCCCTGTGTAAATTTTGTTATCTCGTTTACTAAAATGAGAAAATCCCTGCCTGAACACCCGCCCTTGTGTCTGCCATTAAAAGTACAGAGTTGGTCAATAACATCGGTCCCAATTCCTGCATGAACAGTAAAAGGCACATTTTCTTTATAACAATTTGCTGCCAGGCTAATATCAGGGTATTTAAAAGTAATCTTTTTACCTTTGGTTAGAAGTTCGCTGGCTACTCTTCTGGAGAAAGATTCTTCTGACATAAATTTGCCAATAGCCTCGCCGAAACCCAGCTCACCCCTATCTCCAATTTCAAGTGCTTTGTTTATATAATTAAACTCATAAGCCATACCGAATTGTCCTTTCTTCAGCACACTGGGAACGTCTTCGCTGGTTTTGCCTATCAGCGCTAACTCAAAATCATGAATCATGGTTGCGCCGTTTCCTCCAATTAATGTAATAAGTCCCCTTTTGACCAAATCAATTAGAACAGGGCCCAGACCGTTTTTTATAAGGTGCGCTCCTGTAAAAATAATAACCGGTTTGTCAACAGCCCTGAATTCAATTAGTTTTTTTGATAAATCTCTTATTTTTTTGATTGTACTTTGAACTGCTTTAAAATTCTGTTCCCTGTAAGTTGAGGGGTCCTTAAAATCTTCTATTTTAACCTTGCTGATTCTTTCTTTAACTGGATAAGTTTTTATATTTTCTGAATCAAAGATCTCAAATTTTCCCTTGTATTCCATCAAACCTCAATTTTAAGTTTAAATATCTCTTTGGGATTATCATAGAAAAACATTCTGGAGACTTCTTTGGCTTTATCTATGTCAAACAGGCCTTCCCCCACTTTAATGGATAAAGCTTTTGCCACATTTTTCTTAGCCAGCTGCAAGTGTCCGTATACACCGTCTATAAATAGATAATCTCCTCCAAAGGCTGATATCTTATTTAATGGTACTGTATCTATCCACTCAAGAAGACTGGCTACTGACGCATTGGGCGATACGATATGGGCCCAGCACATGTCTATATACACATTGGGATAGTTCTTAGCTAGCACTGTAAGTTCGTTCTGGTATGGATAACTTATATGAAATATGTCAAAGGTCACATCAGGATACTGCAAAAATAGATTTGATAGAAGTTCCGGATTTGAATTAGACAGTATGTTTCCATTTCCTTCCTGAATACCGGTATGTATTTGGAGCACAAGGTTCTTTTTGTTTGCAATGTCTAATATATAGTGAGCCATATAATCCTGAAAAGCCTTGCCGTTTTCTGCTATCCTTTCCTCCCAGTCTGGAATATGCTTTGTATCAAATATATTGTTAAATTCTTCTTCTGCCCTTGATCTTGATACTCTCTCGTATTTTAAAGTTCTCTGGTAAGCCAGAGGATTTTTCAGCGCTACTGCCCCCATTTTATATGCTTTATCTATTAAGACTTCAGCTGCTTCAAGCCAGCGGTCAAAGGAAGTAATCCTGATGCCTGATTGTTTTTCTACTTTTTCAATTTTAGCCCACAAATCAGGGTATACTAAATCACTTATCGCATAAACAGGACTATACAGGTCCCTGTCGCAATATATGCTTCTCTCATCTTTAGGATTATAGTCTTTATCAAGTGTTTCTACATTGAGCAGGCTGGTTGCTATTTTGCATCTGTCTTTTAGAACCTTTTTAAAGTATCCAGGCTTCAAAGTTTCTAAAAACTTATTATTTAATTCTTCTATAGTGGCCCCATCAATTTTATCGATGCCATATAGCTCCTGTGCCGCAATACCCAGGGCCCTGCCGTATCCTGTGAATCTTGAAACTTCCCAATATGGTTCTACTATTTTCCACTTTTCCATAATGGTAAGTTTTTCTTCAATTATTCTCTGTCGGTCATCTTTGGCCAGTCCTGCTGATACCAGATCGCGATCAAAGTAATGGGACAAGTACTCTTTTATAATATCTGTATCTTTGTCCCTGTCTCTTTCATTTGAGGGGAGATGTTCATGGGTGTCTATTATTTCCAGGGTATTAATATGATCTAATAAATCTCTGTATGTTTTATCCATCTCTTTCCTTTCCCGTATAATAAGATAGAAATAATGATAGTTTACCAACATGTATTTTCTGTATTTTAACGAAGTTCTTTAATGTATTGTCTAACAGTCTCCAAAATATGTAAATAATTTAATAGAAAAAAAGGAAGTTTGTTAGTTTTTATATTTTGGAGGTCTAAAAGCAAATTCCTATAAATTCTTGTTGCAGGTATAAATACAATCAGCCAGAGCACCAGTGATATCGGAACAGGCCTGAGCCAGTTAGCAGCAGGTGCTGCAGACCTGGCAGCAAATACCGGACTATTAAATGGAGGACTGTCAGCTTTTCAAACAGGACATGGAGACCTGGTAACGCTTGCAGAGGCAATATTGGCAGCTTACCCTGATACTCCTAAAAATGCGCAAATCAGACTTGCTGAAGATTATAATTCATTTATGGATAATAACAAAAATTTAAATAGCGAAGTTCAATTTGTAATGCAGACCGAAGAAATTAAAATTGATAAGTCTGAAACTGTTAAGGTACAGGTAAACCCGGATGACAATCTAACATTTTTCCAAAGAATTTTAAGATGGTTCAAGAAATAGGGAGATTGTTTGTTTTGATGAGCCTATTATTTAACTGAGAAATCTAATTAGGACCTACTTATCACCTCGGACGCCTGATTTTATAGTTGGCTCATTTACTGGAAAAGTCCTACCACCTTACTGTAGCGCATAGCCCTACAAGAGATCTCAGAATAATTAAAAATCTGTATATTCTCTTAGCCACAAACTCATTTTAGTTTTTTTAATAATAAAAACAGCATCTATTGCTACTAATTTATTAGAGGTTGTGCTACGAATAATTACTGCTACATATAGTACTTTTATAGTATACGACAAATATTGCATTTATCTAATATAATTATAACATAATAGTAATAAATGTTTTAGATATTTATACGAATTTTTTAAGAAAGTTCTAATTGGAATTTTTTAGGTCAGAGGAACATGGGTTAGCTAATCCTTTTTAATCATTGCCGGACTTCTAACTTTTTTCTTTAAAGAAATATCTCTTACTGATAATAATTTGCTTTTTGCAAAATCAGTTACAATAGTTTTTAGATCCAACCTCAGAAGAGGAAAATATCTGTCATTCTTTATAATATAAAATCCATTTTTTATTAAAAATTTAACAGGTATTAAGTGACTTTTTCTATATTCATCTTTACTCGTATCATCGCTTAATCTTTCTCCAACTGTTTCTATAAATTTAATCCTCTTGTCTATCAAATCTTTTTCAAGCGCCATAAGCATTCTTTTCTCAACATCCATATCCCTGTACTCAGGCACTACATATAAACAGCCTAAAAACATGCCCTCGCTGTCAGGAGGATATACTTTAAACGATTTTAATTTAGGGAAAAGATAATATTTACCCGACAAAATAATACCTATGCATTCTTTGCCGCTAAAGGCACCCTTGATTCTCCCGCCTGATTGCTTGAAACAAAAAATTTTCTTGCGGCTATTTTTGTTTCTTCTTTCAAATATTTTACTTTTAAGTAAATTCCAGACATCCCGGTTTTTACAAAGTTCCTCTATGAAATTAGTATTTTCAGTATCAAACCAATAATTACAATTAACACATTTAATATTTAATTTTTCTAATTGTTCCAGGCTGATATCTTTTATGTTTACTGTTTTAAAATTCATATTCATAAGCTTGCTGCAACTAAAAATATTTTTATTATTTTGCTTAATATTAATTATAACACCATTGGATATTCTTTAAACTTTATTTAATTTTTGAATTTTTCAAGCTTTTCGTATATATTACTACAGAGTAATTAAAACTGGATTAAGCATGTAAGGTAAAATAATTATCATGAGTAAAGAAATCATACTTGACCACTGGAAACATCTATATGCTAATAGAGTGGCCCTGATGTTCTCATCAGAAATAAGGGATCTGCTTTCGTTGTCTGCAAGACCTGATATTATCTCTTTTTCAGGGGGATTGCCTGAGGTTAGAGCTTTAAATTATCAAAAACTGGAGAGATATACCCAAAGAGCATTAAAAATGAATGGGGACATAAGCCTTCAGTACGGAAGCTCTGATGGCTACTATCCTCTAAAGACAAGGCTCGCAGAAGTCATGAAACTTGAGAATATAGATGCAAACGAAGAAGATATAGTCATAACCACAGGCGGCCAGCAAGCCATTGACCTGCTGGCAAAAATTTTTATCAATCCCGGCGACCATATTATTATTGAGGCACCGGGCTATACAGGCGCGCTGAATTCTTTTAAATCTTATGAGCCAAAAATTGTAAGTATCCCTGTTGACAGTAGTGGAATTATTACCTCAGAATTAGAGCAAAAACTCAAAGAATTAAAAAATAAAAATATCCAGGTAAAGTTTGTATACGTTGTACCAAATTTCTCCAATCCATCAGGATATACCCTAAGTCTCAGCAGAAGAAAAAAAATGCTGTCCCTTGCAAAAAAATACAATACGCTAATTATAGAAGATAACCCTTACGGGATGCTTAGATTTGAAGGAAAGCCGATCCCATCCATAAAAGAACTCGATACTGAAAGCAGCAACCAAAATGTTGTATATATAAGTACTCTTTCAAAGATTTTTGCTCCAGGATTCAGGATAGGATGGGTCGTAGCTCCACACCCAATACTTGAAAAACTAACACTGGCAGTTCAGTCTTCTGATCTTTGCACAAGTTCTTTTTCACAGAGAATTGCCTATGAGTATTTTTCAGATCCATGCTGGAAAGAAAATGTCATAGATTTTATTAAAATCTACTCAGCCAGAAGAGATATTATGATTAAAACACTGGAAAATCATTTCCCTCCCGGGGCAAGCTGGTCCAGGCCGGAAGGTGGATTTTTTGTGTGGTTAAGACTTCCAGAGTTTCTGGACACAAAGGAAATTTTAGCTGATGCAATAAGAAATAAAGTAGCATATGTCCCCGGAAGCGGTTTTTATGCAGATAACAGGGGACAGAACGAAGCAAGGCTTGCTTTCTGTACAGAAAATACAGAAAACATAGAAAAGGGGATAAAAATTTTATCAAAAATAATAAAAGACAAGATCAAACTTTATAGAAGTTTCAAATAAAAAGATTGCTAAAATTCAATTATTTTGCAGGATTACGGTTTATAAATATTTATTATTAAAATTGAAAAAGAGTGATAAAAATGAAAAAAAATATAGCGGTACTAATGGGTGGCAGATCTCTTGAAAGGAAAATTTCCTTAAAAAGCGGCCACAGGGTTTATGGTGCCTTAAAAAAATTAGGGTATAATGCAATAAAATTAGACATAGATGAATCTATAGTTGACAACCTGACATCAGAAAAAATAGATTTAGCATATATTGCACTGCACGGGAAAGATGGTGAAGATGGGACTATTCAGGAAATACTGGAACTGCTGAATATTCCATATACAGGACCAGGCGTTTATTCAAATATTTTAAGCTTTGATAAAATAATTTCCAAACAAATCCTTATAAGTCATGACATCCCAACCCCGCCATTTTATTTTTTAAATGAAAGCTCATTTATGGAACTTGGGGCATCTAAGCTACTGCCTCTTGTAACAGAAAAATTAGGACTGCCTCTGGTGGTAAAGCCATCAGCGCAGGGCTCTGCTCTTGGTATAAAAATTGTAAAAAAACAGGAAGATATACCCGATGCAATAATTTCTGCTCTGGGATATAGCAAAAAGGTAATTATAGAAAAATTTATTTATGGAACCGAACTTGCTGTCAGCATCATTGGAAAAGACAACCCCCGGATACTTCCTGTTGTGGAAATCGTCCCGGAGAAAGATTTTTTTGATTTTGAATCAAGGTATTCACCCGGTAAAACCAACTACTTTGTTCCTGCCCGCCTACCAAAATCATTAGCAGAGAAAGTAAAGGAAACTGCTGTCTGTGTTCATAATGCTTTAAAATGTTCAAAACTTTCAAGGGTTGACATTATTTTAGACGAAAAAGAAAAAATACCTTACGTTTTAGAGCTAAACACTTCACCCGGAATGACTGATACCAGTCTGCTTCCAATGGCTGCTGAAGAAGCAGCCATATCCTTTGAAGAGCTAGTTGAAAAAATTATAAAATTATCACTTGAAGATGATTAATTTTGACAGTAAAAATTAGTTCTGTTAATATTCTTTAAGCATTTTAAGATTTAGCATAATTTCTATATTATACTAATATCATGTATGTATTGTGTCCCTGTAGCTCAGGTGGATAGAGCACAGGATTCCTAATCCTGGTGTCGGCAGTTCGAGTCTGCCCAGGGACACCAAACTTGACTCTTTGTCAGCAAAAACGGCGAGTGCAAATCTTGCCATGACCATGCCGGCACAGAGCAGATCTTCAAGCCTTCCAAAATTGCAGTAAAACTCTTATTTTCCTGAGATTTAATATCTCCTGCTGGCTGGTTTTACTTTAATTGTCACAATACTATCTTCACCTAACCTCAGAAGCATATTCCCAATCTGTTCCAGACTGTATCGTTTACTGTTTACCTCTATGCATGGATCCGACCATCCCCATTTAACAGAGCCTGTAAGTCCACTGCCGGTTAATAGCTTTTCTGCCGATTTAATATCATTTTCAAGAGCATATAAAAGCCGTCTGTTTGCTTCATTTATATTGAAATAACCGGGATCATAAATATGGCCTCTTGTATCTTTTTCAGCCCAGGAAAGCATATCTTCCCGTTCAGGATTCTTCTGGTCTTTAATTATTTTAACAAAATTCTCATATCCGCCTGTGCCCCCGACATCCTCTGGAGGTCTAAACCTTGCGCCACCGATACATTCAGGAATTCTATTCTTTTTGGTATCCTTTAAACGTTTTTCTATAGTAATCTCATGATTCCATGAATCACCAAAGTCATACTCATATTCACATCTATCATTAGCATCGAAGAGCTGGTTGATTTTAGTAACTTCTGAATCCAGTTCTGTAATGTCTTCTCCATACAATTCACCCGGGGCATATTGGTCATCTGGGATTGTAATTACTATTTTATCAAACTCGAATTTGTACAGGTGATAATCAAGCCATCCAAAAGCAGCCTGGATTATCTGATGTAGTTGCTGAAATGTAATGTTGTCTGGTATTCTAAGCCTTCTCCAAATTACTGGTTTAATTTCCATAATAGATATTTTTACCTGATAAGCCATTATCGTTTCCCTCCCTTAGTAATAAAATTTACAGAAAATTATGCACCTAATGCCTTTTAAACATAATTGAGAAATCTAATAAATTACTCTTGAGTCTAGTTGCCAGTTTTTATTATCAAAATAATAGCTTGAAGCCTACTCAATTATCTTCCAAAAACCTGCTTTCCCACTGCCAATAAAAATTATCTTATTCTGCTTTTTTAATATTTCCAAATCTCTTTCAATAGTCTTTCTATCAACATTTAATTCCGTTGCAAGATACCTTTTGGTAAAGCGGATGTTGTTTTTAACTTTTCCCATAATTATTTCCAACCGTTTATTTTTGGCGACATTTATACCCGATCATCCACATGTTTCATATTTTTCTTTTAAATTTATTATCATTTAAACCTGAGAAATTTCTATTAATTTTTTTGCTATATTGTAATTTGCCAATATCCATTGCTGGTTTTACCCACCCTATTGAGTGCTCTTTTTTTCTTAAGTTTTACAATATATTCTTTTACAGTATTTAAACTAATCCCAAGATTATTTGAAATCTGCTTTCGGGATATTTTGCTATTTTTTCTAATTTCATTTAGTATCCTCTCCTCCAGAATTGTAAGATTAACTGGGGTGGTATCTGGGGTGGTATCTGGGGTGGCTAATTGTCGGTAAAAACTAGTTTCAAAATAGCTTGGCAATAACCCAAATTCAGGTAATGAAAGATTTTC
>JAUVXY010000132.1 GCA_030603375.1 Actinomycetes bacterium
AGTCTGCTCAACAATTACATCAATACCTGTTTCGGCAGTAAAACCTTTAGAGAGTTCTTCAAGAGCATCAGCCGGTTGCCATTGCGCCCAGTGAATAGTTATGAACTGCTCGCCTGCAGCTTCTTCAGCAGGAGCTTCTTCTTTGACCTCTTCTTCAGCAGGAGCTTCTTCAGCAGGTGCTGCTTCCTTTTTGCAGCCACTGAGTGAAAAGCCTATTACCATCGATATGCTTATCACTAGAACAACAATCCACAATAATATTTTTTTCATTTTCCCTCCTTTTGTAAATTTCGTTTACAACAACCAATTGACAATTTGATTAATATTTCTCCTTAACCACCCCCTTAAATTTAAAGTTTTTAAACCATTCTTATTCAATCCTTCTTGTAGACTTTCTAACTATTAATGTATTTTCTAAAATAAAGCTAATTTTAGTATCCAGCTTATTATTTAGTTTATTTACAAGTAGTTCAACTGCCTTGATTCCCATTTTTAACATGGGATGGCGAATTGTGGTAAGAGGTGGATTAATCAGGGAAGACAATAAAATATCGTCAAATCCAACAATTGACACATCTTTGGGAACTTTTACATTCATTTCGTGCGCACGTTGAATCAACCCAAATGCCATTATGTCGTTGGAAGCAAAAATTGCTGTCGGCTTGGGGTAATTGCTGAAAAATTTTTCAAAAGCATCTCTGCCGCCTTCAAAGCTAAAATCACCGATTAACATTAATTTAGGATTAACAGGTATATTATGTTTTTTCAGTGCCATAATATATCCCTTTTCCCTCTGCAAACTGTCCTGAACATCTTTAGGCCCAGATAAAAATGCTATATTTTTGTGATTAAGATTAATTAGGTGCTCCACAGCTGACATGGCCCCTTTTAAATTATCAATATATACCTGTGGAATATCATTTTTATTTATGGACCTGTCTACTATTACCAAAGGTATATTATCATTTATTTCACAAATAAGATTATTTTCTAAACGGGGAGCAACAAGTACAATGCCGTCAGCCATTCTATTAATAGCTGCATCAATATATTCCTTCTCCAGTTCTACTTTCCCTTCGGTATCACCAAGAAAAATGTTATAACCATTCTCCCTTGCAAAATCTTCGGCCCCTTTCATCATTTCAGAAAAAAATGGATTAGAAATATCAGGTACGATTATTGCAATAAAGTCACTCTTTTTAGCAGCCAGGCTTCTTGCTGTTATATTAGGCCTGTAATTTAATTCTCGAATTGCTTTTAAAACTTTGGCTGCAGTTGCTTTTGAAATATTGCCTTTTTGGTTAACTACCCGGGAAACCGTCATCAAAGAAACGTTTGACTTTTTTGCAACATCTCTAATTGTCGCTCTTGCCTTCATAACTTTATTTTATTCGAGCATTATGATTATGATACCGCTAACAGTCAATAGCATTATGGTACTAATAATCTTATTTTCTGTCAAGCTTTCGTTTAAATTTTTATAGGCAATGGGGCTTTTTGCTGTTTTTGAAAAATAATTTATTCATCAGTAATAATAATTTTAGTGCCAGCTATTTTATTTTTACAGACTGCATAAACTATTAGAAGCAGCATTACAAGAAACATAAAAATTATTGCTAAAGATATAGAAAAAGTTATGTTATACCTTGAGGTAAACCTCGTTAAAAAGGGCGCCACTGATATCCCTATATTTGACGCAGCAAACAATATGGTAATAAGCACCCCTTTTCCTTTTTTATAAACTGCACACCCTGAGGAAATCAGCAATGGGAACATCCCTGAGAAGCCAAGGCCGGTAAAACTCATAGCAATAAAGATAGCATACCTTGATTTTAAGAAAATCATGAAAATCATCGAAATAATAGCTGCCGCAGAAAGACCTAACATGACATAGCTTGAGCGAACTTTCCCTGCCATGGAACTCACTACTGCCCTTCCAATTATTACTGATATCCAAAAGATAGAGATAACAAGTCCGGCTGTCTGGATGTCAAACATTCTTTCATTCCTGAAAAAGGTAGGAGACCATGTAGAAACAACGGTCTCGGAAGCACAATAAAATACAATTGAAACAGTTATCAGCAAAAATATCATGTTTCTGCGGCTGTCTGTAAATATTTCTTTAAATCTTACTTTTTCTTTTTCCTCTATTACTTTTCTGCCCCCCCTGCCACCAATAAGTGACAGATACAAAATTATTGTCACTGATATAATAAAAATGATGGCATAGTATGAAAATCTCCAGCTAAGTCCGCTGCGGATCACTGAAGACGCTACAAGCGGAGCTGCAAAGGCTCCTACAGGGTAAAAGCTCAGGGCAATGGTGGTAATTCTATCCTTATTTTTTATCTTACTTTCTAAAATATATTCATTAGCCTGTATCCATATTACTCCCAAAAGATACCCTATCAGTATATAAAAGACATAAAATAAATACAGATTGTTTGAAAAGCTTAAAAAAACAATGAACAGGATTGTTATAATATATGAAGCAATTATTACATGCAGTTTCCTGAATTTTCTGTTATATAGTACTGATGTAAGCTGGCCTATGACAGCTCCAATGGTGTAAAATGTAAATATAAGACTTAAGTCCCCGATATCTATATCCGTTGAAATCGCAATATCTATCAACATTGGGCTTGCTACCATGAAGAAAAATGCAAATACAAAAATTGATAAAAAATTTGGGATTTCTACTAAATAATCTTTAAAATTGTCTTTTCTATTCATCTTTTTATTAATGGTAGCTAGCATACATTATTCATTAATACATTCTTGCCATCTCTCAACAATACTTGCAAACTCAAAAGTGCACCATAATTTAGTTCCTGCTACCCGTTATAGACTCCACCTTTAAGCTAAAAAGTATTATTGGTTGGCGTAAAAAGGAACCCAGCGAAATAATACAATATCACATGCAGTTTGTATAGGTATTGAATGCATGAGTACAATGGAGAACTTAAACACACTATCCAGTATGAAATCCCCGGTACAAGATTTGAGATGCAAATTTTCTAAGAATTATTGTTTTTACAACATTTTTTTTCGTGTATAATAATTATTACCCAATATGTTTAGGCTAAAATACAAATAAATATAGACAGCAAAATATGGCAGCAACTTACAAAATTATTAAATATATAATGGATTTAGGACCTGTTGTGCTGCTCCCATCAATATTATTTATTCTGGGCTTGATTGCTTCTAAAAATTTCCTTAAGACTCTGAAGAATTCCATATTTATTTTTGTAGGATTGGTCAGCATGTCTGTCCTTCTTTCGATTTTTATAAATTTCTTTAAGCCAATTATAAGTACCATTATTATAAATTCCTCCAAAAAGTTTGAAATCCTGGATGTAGGATGGATAATCTCGGAAAAAATAATTTTAAATTCTCCCATAATTTTTCAAATAATTATAGCAACAATCTTTTTAAATATACTTATGCTTGTATTGAGACTCAAAAGATCGGTAAACATAGATTTGTTGAATTACTGGAGTTTTTTACTTGCCGGCTCAATTATTTTTACCATCACTGAAATGCAATGGATTGGGATATTAATTTCTATGGTGATT
>JAUVXY010000099.1 GCA_030603375.1 Actinomycetes bacterium
CCAAAATTTCCTTTTTCCGGAAGGTATTCACTTGGAAAATAATGAATTTCGAACCACCGAAATGAGTAGTGTTTTAAGGGTTATTGAGGATAAAAATTATGCTCAATCAATCTTGGTTGGGGAGAGAGGATTCGAACCTGCATTTTAAAATAATGTTAATTTTCCCATCTAAATACACTATATTATATTTCTCAAAACTCAGAATCTATAATTCTTATTATGTGCTCACTAAATATGAATGCCCTTCTTCTCATTTTCCTTTATAATGGTGCTACCACATTTTCTGGAGCCCGCGACCGGAATTGAACCGGTGACCTTTTCCTTACCGAGGAAATGCTCTACCAACTGAGCTACACGGGCAAATTTACCCACATCACTGCATTAATCTTTTAGGGAGCTTAGTAAAATTAGATTTTATGGTGGAGGAGAGAGGATTTGAACCTCTGAAGGCATTCGCCGGCAGATTTACAGTCTGCTCCCTTTGACCAACTCGGGCACTCCTCCACACTGGAGCCGGCGGACCGACTTGAACGGACAACCTGCTGATTACAAATCAGCTGCTCTGCCAATTGAGCTACGCCGGCAAATCAATTTTGCCTAATCATTATCTTCATCTGCTCCTGTTATGTCAAGATGCCAAAACATACTTTTAAAAAATTTCTATTTTCACTATAATTATAAAGTGTAATGGGCTTGGGAAATTTTGGAAAAATACTAATATTTATTGGCTTAGGCATAATTATATTAGGAGTAGCTGTGTTTCTTTTTTCTAAAGCTCCTTTTGCAGGAAAACTGCCAGGCGATATTTATATAAAAAAAGAAAATTTCAGTTTTTATTTTCCTCTTGGCTCAAGTGTGGTAATCAGTATAATTTTAACTATACTTTTAAATATAGTTATTAGAATCTTAATGAGAAAATAAAACAAAATTTAGGGGCGGCATTATGGATTTACATAAAGATATAAGAGAAAACATTGCAGCAGGCAGTTTTTACCCGCAAGACCCGGATGTTCTTAAAAAACAAATAAACGAATTTCTGGATGATGCAGAATCACAAAATTTAAAAAATATAAAAGCGCTTGTGTGCCCTCATGCCGGTTATATTTATTCCGGGCAGGTAGCGGCACATTCCTATAAACAAATAATTGGAAGAAAATTTGACTGTGTCATCATAATTGCGCCATCTCATGCAGAATATTTTGATTTTATCTCTATCTACAGCGGAAAAGCTTACAGGACCCCGCTTGGTCTTGTAGGTGTTGATTCAGAAAGAAGCAAAATCCTTGCCAGCCAGAGCCCTAACATAAAATTATCTCTCTGCGGCCATAGAAATGAACACAGTCTGGAAGTCCAGCTTCCATTTCTTCAATTAGCTCTGGGAAATTTTAAAGTAATCCCAATAGTAATGGGACAGCAAAATAAAAAAAACATTGATGAACTGGGTAATACAATCGGAAACTTATTTAAGAATGATAACATACTAATTATTGCAAGCACTGATCTTTCGCATTATTATCCTTACGGGATAGCCGTTTCTTTAGATAAAAAAGTAGAGAAACTGATAAAAGCTTTTGATATTGAAAATTTAGAGGGCGGGTTTGTTTCAAACAGAATTGAGATGTGCGGCGGCGGGCCAGTAGTTTCAGCTATGATAGCTTCTAAAATTTTAGGAGCTGGCAGCGCTAAAGTTTTATGCTGCCAAAATTCCGGAGATGTAACTGGTGACAGGAGTGCAGTTGTAGGATATTTATCTGCAGTATTTTACGGTACTTTAATTTAAAGGAGGCAATTAAGAAATGGAAGACATGAATTTAAATACAGAACAAAAAAGCATCCTCTTAAACATAGCAGAAGAGACTATAGAAAGTGCTGTTACTGCCAAAAAAGTTCCTGATTTTGACATAAAAGATCCTGTGCTGAACCAAAAATGCGGAGCTTTTGTAACCCTGCATACAAACCATAACCTGAGAGGCTGCATAGGGAACATATCTGCAGAAACACCTCTGTGGAAAACCATAAAGAATATGTCTGTAGAATCAGCGCTGAATGATCCAAGATTTCTACCAGTTTCGCCTTCTGAGCTTAAAAGTATAAATATAGAAATTTCAGTGCTTTCTCCATTGAAAAAAATAACGGATATAAAAGAAATCAAAGTTGGAAAACACGGAATACTTATAAAAAAAAGGTTTCGTCATGGGCTTCTTCTCCCGCAGGTGGCGACTAATTATGGATGGGACAGGATCCAGTTCTTAGAACAAACTTGCTGCAAGGCTGGCTTGCACAAAGACTGCTTCAAAGAAAATGGGTGTGAGATCTATATCTTCTCAGCAACGGTATTCAGCAGAAAAGACTTATAATCCTGCAAGCTAAAAAAGCCGATTGAATCGCAAATTTGCCCGGTGCCTTAAATTCATCTTATACTCCCATCAAAAATAGACTCTAAAAGCTCCAATCTTTCTTCAGCGGTAGAAATCCTCGGCTGGCTTAAATTCTCAAGCATTGTAGTTATTAAAATAGTATTTATGTGCCTGCCGTCATAAAATATATGTTTTGCTATTATTCCTTGTTTTTTCTCTAATTCATTAGCCTGGTTAAAAAACAAATTACCAAGCCCGTATGTTATAAATCCATTTTCCCTGAACTCAACACCCATAGGCTGATGCGACTGGCTTCCGCTTACTATATCTGCCCCCGCGTCTATAATTCTTCTGAAATCTATAACTTGCTGGCTTGTTGGAAAATAATTATAAGTTTCTACATACTGAAAAGTAAATATTACTATGTACCCTTCCTGCTTTAACTCTTTTATAATACTTTCAACTCTCTTAAAATCCTCTTCCATTTGAACCTCATCCCACATATTTATACGCGCGGACCCCGGAGTATCTTCTGTGGCCCAGTTGTGAGCAGGACCAAAATAATTACATCCCAAAAATGCAATCTTATTTCCATTTACATCAAACAGGGCAGGCTTGTAAGAATCCTCAAGATTTCTTCCTCCTCCAAAATAAAGCCACCCTTCCCTGTCATACATATCCAGCGTATACAGCATCCACTCACTCCCAAAATCATTCATATGATTGCCTGTAAGCTCAACTACATCAGTGCCAACATATCTTAAAAGTTTAATGTGCTCGGGCCTGCAGCAGAAAACACAGTCCCCGGTCTTTAAATATCTTTCGCCGGCGCACCCCTCCACAAATGGTATTTCATTACTTATGTGTGTTATATCTGCACTGCGCAGCACATCTGCAATTTTTTCTGCTGGATAAATTGCACCATGCTCGTTCATCCTGCTGCCAATTGTCTTGCCTTGCGCTGGAGCAGTTACCCCGGTCATAATAACAGTTGTAAGTTTTCCCATATCCCTGTTCGTAACTAAAGTATCTTCTAAAGCATCTTTTAATTTTTCCACAAGACCAGAATCTGAGCCAGAAATATTTATACTTAAAGTAAGCGGGTACTGTAAAATGTTAAAATCTTTATCAAAAACTGACATCCCATCCAAATTCAAAATTTTTAATTCAGGCACAATTTTGTCAAAAGGAATAATTGAAAAACCACATTTGCTACATTCAATACTTGAGAGTAAATCTTCTTCTGCAGTTATTTTTATATTATCATTTTTGCACTTCCCTAAAACCGCTTCAAGAGCAATAAAGACATCTTCGGTAATAATAAGTTCAGGCTGGGTATCCTCACTGGAAATATATTTTAAAGAATCATTATTTCCATTCCAGAATTCTCTTATATCTGCCCAGGATATATCATCGCAATATTTAAAAAATGAAACTGCCGGCACTAATAGCCAGTAAAGGTTTGAATCTTTATCAGCAAAACCCATCTTCATGCTAACGTCAAAATCATCCCCGCTATCTGCAATTATCAGTTTGCTAAAATCTGGATTTCTTCTTATTTTCTGTTCAACTGCATCTTTCAGCCATCCCGGGATACTGTCGTCCATTAATAATTTTACCGGAAGCTCTTCTACCACTTCTTTATGCTCTGTTTTGTCTTTTTCCAACTCTTCTTGCGTAGTTTTCTCTTCTGCGATATCTTTAGTATTTTCATTGCTTTCGGTATTCGTGGCAAAAACATTAATAATCTGGCATGAAGCAGCAGCGGTGCACAGAACAATAAAAATTAAAATAGATAAAGTTATCTGGGCCGGAAAAATCTTTTTTCTCATTTTTATCTCTAATTTAATAAGAATTTAAAAAAATAATTTTTAACCCTGAGTAAAAATTAAAATTTCAATCAATATCCTTGTTTTATTCTATATTTTTACAAATAAAAATCAAAGTAATAAAAGAACACTTATTTTTAAACAAAAAATGTTACAATATGTTGATACAAATATACTTTTGCTATTACTGGAAGCTTTTTGGCAAATTAAAGTAAACTTTTTAAAGAAAAGGAACAAATATGTTTTCAAAAAAAACCTCTGAGATTAAAGGCAGCAAAGCAACGACTATTGTAGGAGAAGGAGTAGTGATAGAAGGTAAATTTTATTCCCCCGGATCAACGCGAATTGATGGAATGGTGTCTGGAGATATAATATCTGAAAAGGAGTTCATAATCGGAAAGGAAGGAAAAGTAGAGGCAAGCGTTAAAACAAAAAATGCAGTAATAGCAGGAATTCTTAAAGGAGAGATGATTGCATCAGGAGAAGTAGAGATCACCTCTACCGGGAAATTTGTCGGAACACTTACACAAAAAGATGCGCTTTTAACCATTTCTAAAGGTGGAGTCTTTAAAGGTGAAAATATTATATCCGCCAAACAGGAAATTTTTAAAATAGATAAAAGCAACAAAATTATTAGCCTTGATAACAATACTGCTGTTTCTGGGCAAAATACCAGCAAGTAACAAAATTCTAAAAATGTAGTAAACAGGCATAAGCTATCTGCTTGCTTATAAAATAAGTTATGGTACCAGCTCTAAATTTCCCCAGACCCCAACTTTGCTATCTTTTACAATTAAAATCCCTTTTACATCATTTAATTTTTTATAATGATTTATAGTTCGTGGTATATCACCGCAGTTACTAATACTGTTAGCAATTGCGGTAGCTGCTCCATCTGCACTTATGGCAGACCCGGATAGTACTACGACAAGATCACTCCTGCCCATGCTTAACGAGTGGCCAAACTTACCAGACGAAGAACATAATCCGCAAGGTGTGTTTTCCTTTCTGATTTTTAAATTAATTCTATCCTTAAAATATTTATTTTTTAAATATGCGCCTGCATTTATATCTCTTTTGCTTTTTAAA
>JAUVXY010000102.1 GCA_030603375.1 Actinomycetes bacterium
ACGAGATAGACAGGACTATACCGGTAGTTGAATATATTTCCAAAAATTATGACATTTTAGTTTCAATTGACACATACCGGTCTGAGGTTGCAAAAATGGCAGCAGATGCCGGGGCACACATAATAAATGATATTAGCGGGCTAACATTAGATGATAATATGGCAAAAGTTGCTACCGAAAGCAAATCTTCTGTAATTATAATGCATATGAAGGGAACTCCAAAAAATATGCAGGAAAAGCCTGAATACGAAGATGTGATAGATGAGATTTATGATTATTTGTATGACAAAGCTCATAAAGCAGTGGAAGCCGGGATAGGCGAGGACAAGATTATTGTAGACCCCGGGATAGGATTTGGAAAAAAGCTTGAGCATAATTTAATGATACTAAATAAACTTTCCGAGTTTAAGGCTATGGGATATTCTGTACTTGTTGGTGCTTCAAGGAAATCTTTTATTGGCAAAATACTTGATTTACCAGTGGAAGAAAGACTTGAAGGCAGTCTTGCTTCAGCAGTTTGCTCTGTCTTAAACGGAGCAGATATCCTGAGGGTGCATGATGTGAAGGAAACAGTAAGGGCGGTTAAAATTGCAAAGAGTATAAAAGGCGTTAAAGATGTTTAAAATACTGATTAAAAATTTAAACTTGTTTGGCTATCATGGCGTAAGGAAAGAAGAAAAAATAAATGGCCAGAATTTTCTTTTTAACATTACTATTTATATAAAAAAAGATAGCCTTGCAGATGATGATATTAAGAATACGGTAAATTATTCAGATGTAATTAAACTTGTGAAGAAAATTAATAGCAAAAAAAGGTTCAATTTGCTGGAGACCCTTTCGCAAAAAGTGGCTGCTAAAATATTAAATATGTCACAGCTTATTGAGAAGGTAAATGTAAGAATAGAAAAAACTTCTCCTCCGATAGATGAAAATTTACAATCTGTTGGGGTAGAATGCACGCTGGAAAAATAGAGAAGAATCTGGAAGCAAATAGCAAACATATTATGGGCACCGACAATAATATTAAAAATGTGAATGCTGTAAAAGAGGGTATCCAGAGTTCAAATACTAAGGATACAGGCATTAGAATAGATGGCAAGCCAGGCAAAGATGTCAGGACAAATAGAGAGATGGGCAGAAAAGCTGAAAATAAAAATAAAGCTTACAAGAAAGTTTTAAGTAATTACAGCACCGTTTACCTGTCTATTGGCTCCAATATTGGAGATAAGGAGAAAAATCTAAAAAAAGCTGTTGGTGCAATTAACAGGCACCCTGATATTAACATAATATCGGTGTCTTCCATATATAAGACTGATCCGATGTATGTAAAAAATCAAGATTATTTTTACAATATAGTGTTAAGTGCTGAAATTAAAAAAACTTTTAGTCCTTTTGTGCTTTTAGGCTTTTTAAAAGAGGTAGAATATGAGATGGGCAGAAAAAAAGCTCAAGCAAGGTATGGACCGAGGACTATAGACATAGATATTTTATACTATAATGATATCTGCATTGATTCTAATTTTTTAACAATCCCTCATCCAAAGCTGGCTGAAAGGAATTTTGTGCTGGTCCCCCTTAGCGAGATAGCTCCTGACTTTATGATTGGCGGCAAAAATGTTAAAGAGTTTATTGAGGAAAGTAATTTTGCTGAAAAAGTAGAGATGGTAAGAAGCTGGTAAATTTGGTTAATTTCTCCTTATTGCCAACAGTAGTTAGCTATAAGTCATATCTTCTTATATATTCTCCAAACAAAATTTCTTATGATAATATTACTTGATGAAGGCGCGGTAATTTAATGACAGTACAGAATACCTGTGTTGAAAGATTAGCGTAACATGTGGTATTCTTTATAGCTATGAAAGAATGCCCATCTTGTAAAAGCTTAAATGCAGACAGCAATATATACTGTAAGGATTGCGGCAAAAGATTCCATGCTGCAGGGAAAAGCAATGCTTTTAGAAACTTTTTGATATTCGTTGGAGTGTTTGCAGTGATTATTACTTTAGGTCTTGTCACATATTTATTAATCAACGGTAATATATTAAGCAGTTTTGATACGCTTTTTCAAAAATTTTCCAGTAAAGCGGCAGATCAACAAAATGTTGGCAGTGGAGAAGATATTGGCTTAGAGTTAAAAAAAGAAGAGCTTGGGCCTGATCAAAAAAGACTTATCTCAATGTTTGGATACCCTGATCAGTTTATAATAATTTTTGATGAGGGAAACAGTAACCTAAGGATAGATACCTGGATGTATGAGGATATGGAAGCCTGCTTTATTTTTGAAGATGGCAAATACAGTGATGTTGGAGAATTTATAATAGATGATACAGAAAATGACAGTTATAATATAGCCCCCGAGGATTTTACATATGCTATGACTCCAGAGCAGGTAGAAAAATTAATTGGTGAAAAGGGAGCAGAAAATATAGATGAGTCAACAGACCTCAATGTTCTAACTTTTGGCGATGGCATCATAATATGTGTGTTCAACCCGGACAATTGCCTCATAAACATAGCAAGACAAAAAAAGATTTCTACAGATGTATAAAACAATAAAACAAAAAGCAAAATTATTCTTTGAAAGGTTTAAGAGCCAAAACGGCGGGGTAGTGCTTACTACTCTGGCTATTCTAGGAGTTATATCGCTTGGAGCCTCTCTTTTCTCTTTTGGTGAGAAGGCAATGGAAAAAAAGAAAAATATGGTTGATGTGACAAAGTATAGCGATATTAAAGCAGCTGGAGATCCCGGAAAAGATCATGAGAAAAACAATGCTGCAGTTGTCGAAGTTGCTGTTGAAGGGGGGAAAGTCGGGGTTGGTGTATATGATGACACCGGACTTCTTATAATACTGGATAAATCCGGCGCTCTTGGCGTAAGCGGAAAAGAAGATAATGAGGACAAGGAAAAGAATAAAGAAATAGAAAAAAAGTTAAAGGAAAATGATCTTCCATCGGATCCGCTTATGGTTGGCATAGCTAAAGTAACAGAGAATAAAGTTAAAAGAAATTCGAACTCCGGTGCAACACAGGAAGATATAGACGAAGCAGTAATTGATGCCCTGGAAAAGCTTAGTGAATTAGATGAATTGCTTGACAGCAATCCTGGCGATGAAGATAAAATTGGAGAACCTGAGTTTGATATTGTCTCACATATAAATAAAATACTTGATGCAAGCGGTAAGCTTGCAAATAAAAAAGTTATAGAAATAAGAAAAGAGCTTGATAAGACAAATTCTGAAAAGAAATATGTTGAAATGAAAATAAAAGCATATAAAGATTACGAAGATAAAGGATACATAGTCACGGATGCTTCTGAGTGGTCTAATTTTAATAGCAGGCTTGATGAGCTTAATAATAAGATAAGTGAATTAACTGCTGAAGTACAGCAATATGAGGATAAGCCACAGGAGATATCAGATGAAGAAAGTACTGGAAATGTTTTGGCTGACGGGGAAGAATCTGAAGAAATAACAGAGGAAGCAATAGAAGAAGTTATTGCCTTAAATGGTACAATTACAATGAGTGATGGAGTAACAGCTCATACTCATACAATGACTATGACAATCGATCTTAAAACAGGTGTGGTTTTCGGAGTGCTTTATATTAGAATATATTTTACGGATCTAGATTATCAGTTTGAAACTGATGCTCCGATTTCCGGAAGTATCAATTTAGAAACCAGGGAAATCAATACTCAAACCGGGGAATTAAATTTGACTGGTAGATTAAGCGCGGATGGTAATAGTGCAAGCGGAACTGGAAGTGAGGGCATAGTCTGGAGCGTTTCAAGATAGTCTGAATGCTCAAACAATACAGCAGTGTATCTGCAGAGCAGGCCAGTAATTGCTGCTAATCTGTATTTAAATAATTAAAAAATTCTTAAAAAGAGGTTGCAAATTTTATAGATTGGTGTTACTTTTTTAAATATTGTAACACTGACAAAGAGGGGGGTATTTTCATGCACATACCTGATGGTTTCGTTGACATCAAAACAGCTGTTTCGACTGCGGTGGTTTCTGCAGGCGGGCTGGCTGTTGCAATTTACAAGGTAAAGAAGTTTTTTAAGGCAAGAGTCATTGCGACAATGGGAATAATTGCTGCATTAATTTTTGCAGGGCAGATGATTAATTTTACTATACCGGGCGGAACATCGGGCCATCTGCTGGGAGGAGCTCTTGCGGCAATAATACTGGGGCCGCATGCCGGTGCTATTGTTATAGCGGTGGTATTAATCGTACAATGCTTTATTTTTATGGATGGAGGGGTATCAGCACTTGGTGCCAATATCTTTAACATGGCTATAATCGGGGTTTACGGATCTTTTTTGATCTACATGTTAATCGGAAAGCTGTCAAAATCAAAAGTGAATTTCTATATATCTGTTGCAGCAGCTGCATGGCTTTCAGTAGTAATTGCATCAATCTTTGCAGCTCTTGAATTGGGAATTTCAGGTATTTATCCTATGGCAGTTACAATGAAGGCTATGGTTTTAGTGCATATGGTAATAGGAATAGGAGAAGCGCTGATTACCACTGCAGTGATCGCATTTATAGATAAAGTAAGGCCGGATATCATATTAACAAGGAAAGGGAGCATATAATTATGGATGAAAAAAGAACCTCTACGTATGTGCTGGCAGGTATAGTGCTGGCACTGATAATAGCAGTATTTATATCCCCTTTTGCGTCATCATATCCTGATGGACTTGAAAAAGTTGCCGAAAACCTTGGTTTTATAGATAAAGCTGAAGGAATAGTTAGCGAAAATTATTTTATCATACCCGATTATTCATTTGGTGCTGTGGGCAGTGAGTTTTGGCAGACTGCTATTGCTGGTTTTTTTGGTGTCCTGGTTATACTGGTTTTTTTTGGTGCAGTATATTTTATCTATAGAGCTGTCAATAAAAGCAAAAGTTAATGAATAAAAAAAGTCAGGCTTAAAGATTTGGCAAAGCGAGAAAGAAGTGAAGTTTATTGAAAAATATTCTTTTGGATGCTAAAACTAAATTATTGATAACTTTTATCAATATAATTATGATAGTGAGCCTGGGCAAGGGGCAATATTTGCTGTTTTCTTTCGCATTTTTCATTTGCTTAATAATTATTTTTTTATTCAGGCCCAGCCCAAAGATGTTTCTCAAAAGAACTTTTTTAGCTTTTCTGTATCCTCTTGCTGCTTCTATTTTTATACCATTTGTAA
>JAUVXY010000003.1 GCA_030603375.1 Actinomycetes bacterium
TTTTGTTTGTCTATCAATTTAATCATCCCTCCTGTCTCCCTCTATGCAATACTTATTTATTAATTACATAGAGAATACTATTTTAAGGTGGGGTACTTTTCAATTAATACAGTGGTATACTTTTAGGTTAACATAAACAAGAAAAGGTACCAGTAGAAAAATATCAAAAGATATTGAAGACAACATTATGAAAGAGTTAAAGATTGAAAAACAACTGATAGCAGACCCTGAAGTTCCCCTAAGATCGTATAATTACAGTTATATAGCCGATAGGCTCCTGTCTACCTATGGTCAGAAAGTTTCAACTCCTACAATTATTTCCCGAGCCAAAAGAGATGGCTTCTACCTTAAAAAATCTAAAAGGAAGGCTCATGACAGAGAAGTACTGACCAATTATGTTGGAGAACTCATCCAACATGACAGCTCCAAACACAAATGGAGCCCATATGCGGATAAGAAATGGTATCTTATCACCCTCCATTGATGACTGCAGCAGGTATCTGCTTTACTACAAACTTCTTGAGAGAGAAACATCCTGGACCCATATAGAGGCACTGGAAGAAGTAGCCCTAAATTTTGGTCTTGCCTATTCATATTATATGGACTCTCACTCCATATTTAGATTCGTCCAGGGCAGAGATAGCTTCTGGAGAAAGCACTATAAGGTTACAGATGAAGCAGATCCCCAGTGGAAGCAGGTCTTGCAAGACCTGCGAATTAAATTAATATATGCTCTGTCAGCCCAAGCGAAAGGAAAAATTGAGCGGCCCTACGGATGGCTCCAGGACAGGATTGTAAGAACTTGTGTAAGAGAAGGTGCAGATAATGTAATAGATGGTTAGAAGGTTGTTGAGGCAGAAGCGGCCAGATATAATTACAAGCGGGTTCACTCTACCACAGGTGAGGTTCCTTACTACAGGCTTAAAAGGCTCGTAGATGAAGGCAAATCTTTGTTTAGGGAGTTTATACAATACCAAAACCTTATTTGCCTACAAAAGATATATTTGCTTTAAGGGACAGTAGGACTGTGAATCCATACAGAAAGATATCCTTTAACAAATTAAAGTTTTCTATATCCGGGGCTACTATAAGGGAGAAAGTAGATTTACGAATTGTGCCAAACATAGAATCTGGAATGGCTGAGATAAGACTTTGGTACAAAGACAATTTAATTGGAATCCAGAATGTTAAAAATGAAGACATTAATCTAACAAATTTTAAGTAAAAATATTAGCAATTTAACTTAGATTTAAAATCTTAATAAGAAGAATAACTATGTTTTAGGGTGTGCACTTTTAAATTTTTTCTAACAACATTTTTTACATTGTGAAGAAATCATTTGAATAAGTTAGAGAATTTGTTGAGGAGTTGTATTTATCCCTTAAATTCGTCAATTATACTATTTAATTTCTTTCTATAATATGAAAATTTTTCCCAGGTACAATCCTGTGAAACAAAGTGGTCAATATGAGGAATATATCTGCCTTTTTTGAGCATTTTTTTAACAATCTCAAGTTCACTGTCTATTTTCTCCTCAGTAGAATCAGCAAACAGCACTTTTTTATCAATGCCGCCTATTATTTGAAAGTCAGGAAATGCTTCCCTGATTCTAAGCAGATCATTTCCAGCAGCTCTCTCAAAAGGATACATCCCTGTAACGCCAGTCTCTACAATTAGCGGTATTAAATCTTCAACATATCCATCGCTGTCCGTTAAAATAATGTCAACTCCGACATCTTTAGCAAAACTTACCATAGCTTTATATCTTGGAGTTAAAAATTCTCTAAAATGCTGGGGTGAGATAAGAGAGCCGCCTTTTCCTGCCATGTCCTCCCAGATAAGGATGCAGTCTACTTTTACGTCTTTTATGATCCTTGCGTAATATGCCATCAAAAAATTTAAAAAGGTGTCACATATGTCATGGATAAGTTTAGGGTCATCGTATAGCACCATCATGTATGTGGTAAGACCCATTATCTGCCTTGGAAATCCCAAAAAGCCCCCATTGGTGCCACCTAGCCTTATTGGAAAATCCCTATTTCTTAGCCCCCTGGAAAGAGTATCCCAGTTAGGAGGCAGCCTTTTTTCTATAGTGTCCTGGCTATAATATTGCTTGTACCGCTCCCAGCTCTCCCAATCCTTAACAGGCTGATCAAGTTCCATGGGAAGCGATGTTATATGAATGTCATTTTTACAAGTTACTCCATAAGAGTCTTTATATATAATGTGGGTATCTGTTTTTTTAATTACTTTTTCAGGAAACATTGGGCTGTAATCTATTGGAAATTTTGTTAGATGCTGATCCAGTCCAAAAACAGGCGCGACATTTACATCACCCTCTTTTTCCATTTTATGGTAAATATTTTTGTTTGCCATAATTGCCACACCGTTTGAGATATTGTCAGGTACAGGGGCAATCGTGGGAAGCCCTTCAGAAAACCATCGCCTTATTGTTCCAGCCCAGTACCCAAATTCAATCTTTGGAATTTCAATATTTTTATCATAGCATCCGTCTTCCATCCTTATTACAGATAAAAATTTCTCCTGCGAGTTCATGCAACCTCCATAAAAACTATAAAATCACATTTGCTGGTTTTCTAACCCAGGTGAAAAACTTCTTCCAGCACTTCCGTTTCAGGACCAAGTATTGATTTATCTTCTTTTACAAAATATTTATCCATATATTTTTGCCAGCGCGCGTTAACCTCAAGTTTGGAAAGCTTTTCCATCTGCTTTTTAAAATCTCCTTCTACTTCAAGATAAGCAAAAAGAGTTCCATCTTTTCTGAAATATATGGAGTAATTGCTAATACCCGCATTCTTTATAGCGCTTGCCATCTCGGGCCATATCTCATCATGCGCCTTTTTGTATTCGACCTTTAGCTCAGGCTTTATCTTAAAGGTAAAAGCAACTCTTTGCATAGTGTACTCCTTTTTTAAATTACGATATTAAATTCTTAAAATAAATTAAAAATTAAAATCTAAAGCAGCAAATCCATAATCAGCTCCATATTATCAGTAAATTTGTACCCTCTCATATTATTATCTATTTCTTCAGAATGTTTGGAGAGCTTATCAGCTAATTCCTTAAACTTCCATACAAGTTTTACTGCTAAATTAAGTGATTTTTCCCTGTCATCTCTCCCAGCAATAATATCAACTGATGACCAGCCTTTAAAACCAGTCTTATTTAAATAATAAAAAAATTCTAACAGCTCCCAGAAATTAACAGTTCCAAATATCATATCAGGGTCAGAATCCTTATAATTTTCATTCAAGTGAATTTGAACCATCCTGTCATGTGCATCCAAAAGCATAAGGGATTCCGCTAAATTTTCCTGGGCCATCAACGCATGTCCAACATCTAAAGCTGCTCCAATATTGTCAAGCCCGATATCATTTATTAATGCCAGTGACTTTCCGGTATTTGAAACATATTGCTTCTGTCTCGGATCTTTTGATTTTGCTTCAAGCGCAATTTTTACGCTTGTATCATATTCTCCAATTTCCCTGATTGTCTCCACCATATTTTTCCACCCATCTCTATAATTAGCCTGAAATGGATAATCAAACCCATCATGAGCTGGCCACAGCAGTATGCTGTCAGCATCCACTGCTTTAGCAAAATCTATACCCTCTTTAAAAAGCTTTACTGCTTCTTTTCTAATATTTGTTTCAGTAGTGCTGTAAGCACCATGTTTCCACTTCCTGTCGCTCCATCCTTCAACTGCTATGTTCGAAACCTTGAGGCCAAAATTATCAAGTTTTTTTACCAGTTTGCCAGGATCTGATGGTAGTGGTGCTGTTGGATAAAAAACAAAGAGTCCGGTCAGACCTTCAATCTTTGACATTATCTCAAGCTTTTTATCCACATCCATCTCATCATAATAACCTCCGGGTACGTATCTTTCTGCATAAGTCCCAAGACACCAGAGGTGCGCGTCTACGTTAAGTTTCATTAGTTCCCCTTCCTTATTTTAAATTTAATTTTTCCTATAATATTTTTAAGTATCTGCTATATGCTTCATCCCACCTATTTTTATCTTTTGGCTCATAGATCATAACTTTAGAGGAAAAAAGAGATATCTTCCTTCCTTCTTCCAAAGATTTTATTTCTCCGGCACCTTTTAACTGCATAATGAGATTTCCGACAGAAGTAGTTTCAACAGGGCCCGCAGCAACCACGATACCTGCTGCATCTGAGGTCCACTGGCAAAGCATCCTGTTCTGGATTCCTCCTCCTACAAGATGAAGAAGCTCAACTTTTTTGCCAGATAACTTTTCAAGTTTATCTAAATCATGCCTGAACCTCATTGCAAGATTCTCGTATATACATCTCGAAATTTCACCTATTCCTTCTGGAATTTTCTGCCCCTTATCTCTACAATAGTTCTGTAGTGCTCCCGGCATATCCACTTGCGGCTTTGAAAATACAGGATCATCTACATCTATAAATGATTTAAATGCTGCAGCCGAAAAAGATGCTTTGACTATATCGTCCCAGGATATATCACTGCCTTTATCTTTGATCCAGCGCTCCCTGCACTGCTGTATTATCCACAGACCAGTTATATTTTTAACAAATAAGTTTAGTCCTTCTGCCCCGCCTTCATTTGAGAAACCTGCCTCAAGAGACTCGTTATTAATTATAGGGGTTTCTGTCTCAAGGCCAAGTATGCACCAGGTTCCCATACTTATAAATGCCCAATTTTTTTCTTTACCTGACACAGGTATTCCAGCAACTGCTGAAGGTGTATCATGCGTTACAGGAGCTATAACCGGCATGGTTTCTATCTCTAATTCAGCACACACATTGCTGGATATATTGCCAATCTTTTCCCCGGGCATTATAATTTCTGGAAATATGCCCTTTGGAAGGCCCAGCCTTTCAAATATGCTGTCTTCCAGTTTCTTCTCCTTTTGATTAAACATAATAGTTGTAGTTAATCTGGTATATTCATTATAGGTTTTACCTGTTAAAAGATAGTTAAAAATATCAGGAATGGTTAAAAATATATTGCCATTTACAAATTCCGTAGCCTTCTGTAATTTTAGCGAATACAGATGGAACAGGTCAAAAATAGGACTGACCATGGCACCAGTTAATTTAAATAATTCCTCTCTGGAAATAATTTTATACAAGCTGGCAGAATCAATGCTCCTTTTTTCATCCCGGTAATGGACAGGATTTGAGGCAAGCTTTCCGTTTTTATCAATAAGACCGAAATCAGCACCCCATGTGTCAATGCCCATAGAAGTAATATTTTTATATTTTTTTACTGAAGATTGAATCCCAATTTTTAACTCTGAATAAAGCCTTAGTATATCCCAGTAAAGTGTGCCTGCTGCGTACACAGGTCTGTTGTCAAATCTATGAGTTGTTTCCAAATCAAATTTTTGGCCGTCAAATCTGGCTACTGCTGCTCTTCCATTGCTTGCGCCAAAGTCAAAAATAAGGTAATTTTTATATGCCATAATTATCTCCCAACAGTAAAAATTACTTCTTTGCTATTTTAAATTGTCCAAGTTATTTTTGAACAACTTTTATAAATTCCTTTGCAGCACTAGCTGCATCATCTGCATATATTTCAATGCCATACCTATCCGCAAAATCCCTTGTTACAGGCGCCCCGCCTACTGCAAGAACCACTTTATTTCTTAGTCCTGCATCTTTTATTGCCTTTATATGATCTGGAATATTTGCCAGAGTTGTTGTAAGGAGGCCTGAGAAGGCAACTATCTGAGGGGCGTGTTCTTTTATTGCATCTACAAATTTAGGGTAATCTGTATCTATCCCCAGGTCTATTACTTTAAATCCCTGGCCTTCTGCCATTGTGATTACCAGATTTTTACCTATATCGTGAAGGTCGCCTTTCACTGTTCCTATTACTACTGTACCTTTTTCCACTAACACACTATCTCCCTTAATTAGTGGTTTTAGTACTTCCATTGCCTCCTTCATTGCCTTTGCTGAAAGAAGCATATCAGGCATATAAAGCTCTCCAGATCCAAATTTATCTCCAACCTCCAGCATAGCAGCTGATAATGCTTTGTTTACTATATCATGAACATTTATTCCATCACCCACTGCTTTTTTAACAAGCCCGTCAATGTCTTTGTAATTACCTTTAAATGTAGCATTGTAAATATCATCTAAGATCGCCATTTAGTTTGTCTCCTTTAGTATAAGTTTTAATTTTATAGTGGCTAATATTTTATCAACTTGGGTTAATACTTCCCATGTTTATGCATAGCATTGAGATAAGCTATTACATTTTCATGTGGAATATAGTTTACAATTGAATGAGAAGATGTGCCCACATATCCATAACCAGGTTTTAGTGCTTCCATGTGCTTTTTTACATCTCTGTCTATATCTTCCGGGGTACCCTTTGACAATGGAAACTCAATATCTACATTTCCAGACAAGCATAATCTGTCACCATATCTTTTCTTATATTCCCTATAATCAATTCCATACGGATCCATAGGATTCAGGCAGCTTACTCCCATTTCAATCAAATCTTCAACAATATCATCAATTTTCCCATCTGAATGAAACATTACCGGAACACCAGCATTTACGGCAGGTTCCATTATCCTGGCCATTCTTGGAATCCAGATTTCTTTCATAATTTTAGGAGGAATAAAAAGACCTGTTTTAAAAGCAACATCGTCTGCAGGCCAGACAAAATCTATTCCTGCTTCAACCAGCGCTTTGGTCATTTTAACATAATGCTCTGTAGAAACTTCCAGCATATCTTCAACAAGACCTCTGTCTTCATATACCATCATCATAAAATCATTCATGCCAATCATAAATTCATATGGAGTTTGCGTTATGCAGCCGTAAAGGCAAGATACGCCAATTTTAGAATTTCTTTTTTTAATTGTATCCTTATATTCTTTTACATACTTTACTGCATTATTTATCTGCTTGTCTGAATATAAAGTCAATGCTTCAAAATCTTTTCTTGTTTTTATGGACCTGTCCGCTACTTGAACCATTTTTCCGTTTTCATCTTCTCTCATAAAAGGTGTCCAGAGACCTCCTTCAAATACCATTGCATCCTGGCCAATAATATTGCACAAATCAATAAAATCATCAGGATACATTGGCCTTACTTTATCAGGATCTACCACACCTTTAGCAGGATCGCCACCATATGCTAGAGTATTACCTGCAGGTTTTCCCAGGAATTTTTCTACATGCTGGTCCTCATACAATACTTCAAAATTTGGAACCCTGTCTACCGGCTCTCTTCTGAAAGCGGAAAGAAGCCTTTTTATATCAGGTTCACCTTCATATGGGTCAATGGTTTTTGAATTTATCATTAAGATCTCCTTTCTCTTCAATAATTTACCAAATATTAAATCAAATTTTCTTTTACCCATGACAGAATACAGTTCAGGGCATCGTTAGCAGTAGGCTCAGCTAAAAGACCATGGTCGCCTTTATCAAATATAACCAACTTCTTTTTTTCACTAGCTTTTTCAAAAAGTATTTTTGCATGCCTGTCGCATGGAACAATTTCATCTTCTTTACCTGCCATCAGAAGCAATGGCCTTGGTGATATTTTTTTAACAAAATTTACTGGCTTCATTGAAAGTATTGAATCTATTGAAGCGTATTGTACATAATACGTAAAAGTCCTATCATCAAAATTTTTTCTTATTTCTTCTACCAACTCTATGTGCTGGCTTTTATAACACAATGCATCTGTCATTTTTATTAAATTTGAATTACTCTTATAAAGTTTAATTTCTTTACAGACTGCCTTTTTTATCAATCATGCAGTTAAGCTTCTCCCTGTAATACTTAAAATCCTCCCAGGGAACTTCGGGAGGTATTAAATGATCACCATAGGGTATATATCCGCCTGATTTTAATAACTGACCAATTGGCTCCAGAAACCTATCTATTTCTTTTTTCCCCAGTAAAATTTTTGATTTTGGTATACCACCAAGAATCTGCAGCCCGGGATACTTTTTTCTGGCTGCCAGTACATCCATTCCGGCACTGGCTTCCATAGGATAAAGCCCTGTAATTCCTGCATCTAAAAATAATGGAATTAATTCATTGCAATCACCGTCAGTATCGAGAAGGATGATATTTATATCCTTGCTCCTCAGAAAATCAGTAAGTTTTTTATAGTAAGGAGTCATAAATTCCTTAAATATTGCAGGAGAAACCATGGAAGCAGTTCCACTGGATACATCTTCCCATATATTCACACAGTCTATATCCACTTGCGAGATAACCTCTTCCCATATCGCTATCCAGAGATCAGTAAATGTCTCCAGCATATCTTTTATCAAATCAGGTTTATCATAATAATAAAAGAAAAGATTCTCATAACCTAAAAGATGAGCGAGTGTTCCAAAAATTCCTAACGGGTATCCTCCCAAAGTTAGTACAAAATCTCTGTTTCTGTATATTTTTAGAAGCTTTTCCCAGTTGTCAGGGAATCTTTTGCTTATATTATCCAGACTGAGTCTTTCTTCTTTTATTTTGTTCCAGGTTTCCCAATCCTTAATTGGCCATTTCATTGAAGTAGGGATTGTAGCTTCATTCTTTAAAAAAGTCCTTTCCACACCATCTAAATCTATATAAGTAACTGTCTTACTGTCCTCACCCAAAATTTTAATTTCAAATTTTGGATAAAATAACTGCTCTACCTTTACAAGTATTTGTACTTTATCAAAATTGAAATATTCTGCTACATCATTATCTATCGGGAAACCTTGATTGGGCCAGTATACTGCTCCTCCCCATACTCCAATACCATTTGGCAGTTCTATTCTCTCGTTTTCTATAGCACCCTTTTTTTCCCAGATATAAGTCCAGGCAGTTGTATAGAGAGTAGCAGAAAGTGTAGTTATTTTAGTAGGTATTTTAGGATATTTTTTCTCAGGCAATCCCTGATTGTACCAGTTTTTTATAGTAGAGCCCCAATAACCAAATTCCCACTTCACAGCACTTACATTTTTATTAAAACTCATGACTTCATGGAAACGCTCTCTTGTGTTCGTATTTACCTTTCCGGAGGAGTTTAATAATTCATATACATTCAGAACTTAAATTTGGCCCTCTCAATTATAATGTATTAAACCCTTATAGACCCTTTTCCCTTACAAACTTAAATCTTAAAAAAAATCATTCAGTACCGCAGTAGATGTCTTTTACTTCTGATAGCATCGATTGCAATTACAAGTACCAGCAGTGCTCCCTTTACAACCATTCGCAAATATACAGGTAGATCAATAAGCACCAGGCCATTTGATATAGTCTGTATGATTACAAGTGCAATAAATACTCCAAGAAAATTGCCCTTGCCCCCTCCGACAATTACTCCTCCAAGCACTACTATAGTTATAATTTCAAGCTCAGCACCGGTCCCATATTCCGGTCTTCCCGAACCCAGCTGAGAAATAAGTAGAAGCCCTGCAATTGCAGCAAAAAACCCGGAGATCATATAAGATATTATCTTTGTCCTATCGACTGGTATGCCTACAAGCCTTGCCAGATTTTCATTGCCTCCTATTGCAAAAAGATTCCTGCCAAATCTTGTAAACTTAAATATAAGTGTAATTATTGTAAAAGCCACTATTATATAAACAGTAGTTACTGGAAAGACTCCGCCTATATATTTTCTTCCAAAATTCTGCACAAAAATATTATAGATCCTCGGATTAAGATCAGCCCAGAAATAGCAGATTCCCCTGAATATCGCAAGTGTACCCAGCGTTGTGATTATCGGATTGATCCCGACTTTTACTATGATAAGTCCATTAATAAGACCGACAAGACAGCCGATGACCATAGCTATTACAAAGACATATGGTGTTGATAGTTCAATACCTTTCATAAGAAGAACTGCACTGACTATCCCGGCCAGACCTGCAACAGAACCGACTGATAAGTCAAACCCTCCTCCGACCATTACAACCGCAACACCTGCAGCCATTATCCCAAATACTGCAAAATTATTAAAAATACCCTTCATATTCTGTATTGCTAAAAAATTTTCACTGCCAAGAGAAAAAAATATTAACATTACAATATATATTCCGATTAAAGTGGGAGTCGGGGTCCTTAAGAAATTCATGACCGGTGAATATTTTTTTGTTACCTTTTCCATTGATCCTCCAAAACCTGGTTTTATTTAAAATAGGGTCCAGACAATTTAAGTTCTTCTTCTTATCATCGTCTGCTTCATCTCATATGTTGAAACAATCAATATCAGAATTGTTCCCTGCACTATCTGCATATAAAAATAATAAATATTCATTATTGTCAAAAAATTATATAAAACACTTAAGATAAAAACGCCTGCAAGTGTTCCAAGGATGGTACCTTTCCCTCCTCCAAGCACGGTCCCGCCTAAAATTATTGAGGATATTATTAATAGCTCAAGACCCTGTCCATGCTGGGGCATTCCCACAGCCGTAAGAGAAGTGAGGATGAGGCCGCCAAGAGAAGCAGTCATACCGCATATAAGAAAGCCTATAAATTTTACCTTCTTCACATTGATCCCGGAAAGAAATGATGCAAGCGGATTTGATCCTATAGCATATATTTTTCTTCCCCATTTTGAGTGATGCATTACTATATAGGTGATTGTAAAAACTACCACAAGAAGTACTATCGGAAATGGTATTACCTTAAAAACAAATCCCCTTCCTATATAATCTATAACCGGATTCATAGCCAGGATAGATTCGCCATTGGTCAATGTATAACCGATTCCTCTCCATATAAACATTGTACCTATGGTCGCAATCATCGAATTTACTCCTATTACAGTTACGACCATACCGTTGAATGCACCCATTGCGGCACCAGTTGCCAGCACAATTACAACAACCAGCCATCCAGGCAGTCCTCTTTCCAGAAGCAGTGCGGTAAGACATGCAGTAAGACCTATATTCCCTCCAATAGAAAAATCGATCTCCCCCGTAACCATGACCATCGTAAGGACAGCTGCTACTACCCCTATAAAGGATAGATTGTTTATCATAGGTATTAAATTTAATTTTGAAAAGAAAAATGGTCTTCCGACATAAGAAGCAATAATAAACATCCCGGCAAGTATTATAAATAGTATTGCAGTATTATTTATTTTAAAATGTCTTTTTTTACTGATCCCCGCGTTCGCATTTTCTGCCATAATATCCTCCCTTTGAGCTTTATAGACAAGCTTTTTGAAGCAGTTTTTCCTCTGAAGCTTCCTTCCTTAAATACTGGCCGGTAAATCGGCCCTTATTCATCGTTATGATCCTATCAGCAATTGATAGTATCTCTGGAAGTTCCGAACTTATCATAATAATTGAAGAACCTTTTTCACATAGATCCTCTATTAACCTATATATCTCGATCTTTGCACCCACATCTATACCGCGGGTAGGCTCATTTAAGATAATTATCTGTGAACCGCTTTCAAGCCATTTGGCCAGTACCACTTTCTGCTGGTTTCCTCCTGAAAGACTATTGACTTCCTGATCCACAGAAGGTGTCCTTATACCTACTTCATCAACCCATTTCTCTGCTCTTTGTTTTTCCTTTTTTCTATTGATCAGAAAGCTTTTTCCCAGATCTTTTATATTTGCAAGAGTAATATTTTCCTTTACTCCCATTATAAGGGCAAGCCCTTCCGCTTTTCTATCAAGCGGTACCAGTCCAACTCTTTTATCCCTTGCAGTTGATGGATCTTTAATAACTGCTCTCTTACCATTTATAAATATCTGCCCGCTCTTTATTTTATTTGCTCCAAACAGAGCCTTAACCAGTGAGGTTCTGCCTGATCCTAAAAGACCGAATATACCAAGGATCTCACCTTTTTTTAATTCAAAACTAATACTGTCAATTCCATCGGCACTTAAGTTTTTTACATCCATTACCATATCACCGATCTCAACTTCTTTTTTGGGATACATATCCTTTATATCCCTTCCCACCATAAGTGCCACAAGCTTCCCATGATCTGTTTCCTGTATTTTTTGAACCCCTACCTTTTTTCCATCGCGGAGTACTATGACTCTATCTACTATCTCAAAGACTTCTTTTAGTCTATGAGATATATAGATGATAGAGACACCTCTTTTCTTTAAGGTCTTTATTATATTAAATAATGATTTTATTTCTTCTTCGGAAAGAGCTGCAGTAGGTTCATCCATAACCATTATTTTTGCTTCCTTTGATATCGCCTTCGCAATCTCGACTACCTGTTTTTGTGAAACAGAAAGATCACCTACTATTGCATCTGGATCAAGCTTTACACTAAGCGTATCAAGAAGGGCTCTTGCCTGCTCTGTCATAGCTTTCCAATCAACTATTTTTAAGGGACCCTTTACAATTTGCTCACCTACAAATATATTTTCAGTTACAGTAAGATTATCGATAGTATTTAATTCCTGATATATAACTCTTATACCTGATACCATTGCCTCTGCCGGGCCCTTGATATCAAGTTCCTTTCCGTCTATATATATATGTCCGGAGTCTTTTATATAATTTCCCGCAAGGATCTTTATAAGCGTCGATTTCCCTGCACCGTTTTCTCCCAGTATGCCGAGTACTTCACCTTTGTGCAGATCAATAGACACATTATCCAGAGCTCTAACACCCGGGAATGTTTTAGTAATATTTTCCATCTTTAAAACAATGCCATTACTATTAGACACTTCATCACCACCTAAATCTTAGACCGGGGAGACCTGTTATGGCCTATGGCCCCCTCGGCCTTCTTGATAATCCTTAGCTTTTGAAAGAAAGCTCCGACTAATGATTATTCAGGATACCATTCGTCAATATTGTCTGAATTGATTACAACATTATCAACATAGAGGAATGGAGGTACGAGTTCGTCATTCATTAGTGCTACAGATGCTGGCACCAGATATTCTCCATATTTTTCTGGGAAGAAAGCAACTGCACCGTCAATAAGCCCATCGCGGATTTGCTGCTTGCCGACATCATCACAGCCCATTGTCACTATAAACCACTTCTCCGAATCCCATCTTCCAGCAGTCTGAATAGCTGCTATGCAGCCGCTCATAGTCTGCTCATTGATTGATGTCATTGCTACATTCTCAGCATCAGGTATTGTTGACAGAATATTTGTCATAGCCTTATTAGCCTGTTCAGCTTCACCTGCGCCTCCATCTGCCCTGTGAGTTATCGGGTCTATTACATCTGCTCCATACTTATCAACAAATGCCTGGTAGAAGCCTTCAGACCTTAGCATCAGCACATCGCCGCCTGCCGGGAACTGTATAAGTATTATGGCATCAATTGTGTCTATACCTCCCTGAGCTTCTACAGCTTCGATTGCATACTCTCCGCCAAGGTATGATACATAAAAATTATTACACCCCATGAATGGTGCATTCGGCGTAGGTACATCTACTGCTATAATAGGAATACCAGCCTGGGTAAATTTAGTTGATATAATACTGTTTACCTTTGAATCGAACTGGAAGTTGATAAGTACATCTGGATTTTTAGCAAGCATGATATCTGCATTTTTAAGTCCTATTGTTGCATCATACTGATTGTCTGCATAGAAAATGTCAGCAGGATCTCCACCGGCCAGTACCCACTGGTCCTGAATATTTTGCCACACACTTTCACAAAACGGAATGCCGCCCATAATATTTGTGAATGCAAGTGTGTGCCCTGCTGCTGGGGCTCCAGTATATTCCTCGCCGGCCTTAGCATATTCTCTCATTTCTTCATAGAATGCATATCCTCCTTCTTCCACAGTCTCTATTACTGTTTCAGTTACAGTCTCTACTACTGTTTCAATTACAGTCTCTGTTACTACCTTTGGCTCCGCTGCTTTTGTACAAGCTGGCAGTATTATTAAGGTTACAAGAACAACCACTACCAGGCCAACAAAAGAAACCAATTTTAATTTACTCATCTTTCCTCCTCCTGATTTTACTCATACAATCGTATGATTTTTACTAAAAGAAATTGTGCTAAAATAATCTTGTTATTTTAGCTGTTGGTGCTTCATATTCTGCCCTCCTTCAAAAAGATATAAAAAATATATAATTTATTTTGTCGTGGACAAGAAATTTTTACATTTTAGAGAAACGTTTCTCTAAACAAGAGAATATTATTATAGTTCTAATAATTTGTCAATAGATCAACTCATTTTTTTGTTACAGCAAAGTAGAATGTTCCGCTCTTACCTGCTATATCAAGCCTTTCTTTTTATAATATTTTGTTGCTTCGCTGAGGATTTTGTTAATTTCTCTGTCCTGTTCATCCGCTAAAGGCCTGGGTTTATGATTTGCTAAAATATCTATCATCCTTTCCTTTGCTTTTTCTATAACAGTCTTCTGGCCGCCTGCCAACCACTCCTGGTAAGAAGTTTTATCAAATACTCTTGGCATGTAGTCCTCAGTTTTCCAAAGAGTTCTTGTTTGCTTTGTACTCAGAAAAGTTCCAGTTGACCCAACTTCTTTTATTGTATCAATGTCTAAAGTTGCATCATTTATATCAAAGCCTTCCACTATCCTTCCAATAGTACTGGCCACATCATCGTCAATTACGGCTAAAATAGGATTGTAGGCAAGCTCGCCAGTAACACCTCCGTGAAGAACTATTAAGTTAGCTCCGGAAAGAGCTGAACACATGGCAAGCGGTAATTTTTCTGCTGCAGTTTGATAATCAATCTTTTTAGAATTAGAAAAAGCAGACCCCGTATTGTTGATTGGTATTTTGTATAAAGAATGCCATATTTGATTATATGCCATCTGGTGCAGCGCCACTGCCACTGTTCCAAAGTTTAAATCTCCTGTAGCCATATTCATAGCAGAAACAAAGTTATTGGCAATAATTCCACAACCGGGCCTTATACACTGAAGCAAAACTACAATAGCAAGAAGCTCAGCATTATGACTCACTGATGCTCCTGCAACTGTTATTGGATGAGAACCACCCATAATTGAACCTGATGCTATATAAATTGGGAAACCAGCATCCAGGTAGTAAAACGCAGCATTGCACGCATCTTCAGCTAATGAAAGTGGGGCCGCACCTTCAACACAGCCCATCAGTTGGGCGTCAACTGCCTGGGCCATTTGCGTCTCCCAGATAAAAGTGTCGGTAGGTTGTGCCCCCCTGCTGGGTTTAGTTGAAAACCGCATTCTTTGTGCACAACTAACAGGACAGGACATGACAGGAGGCACACCTTTAATTTCAAAATAAGGTGTGTATGATGGAAACACATTAACAGTATCAAGAGCATCGGACACTATCACACCTTCATTATTTTGCTCTAGTGTTGGCATAGTAACAATACCTGTGTCAACATCACAATACCTTGCACCGGCCGAATTCATAAAATAAAGTGTATTTCCACCTAATCTTATGCTCTTTTCTGGATCTCTTGACCTCACCATAAAGCTGCTTGGTGTTTTTATAATAGACTCCTCTATTAAATCAGGCGGTATCTTAGCAATCTTTGTTTCATAATCTACCGCACACCCATTACTTTGTAATAGTTTTAATGCTTTATCGGAATCGTACCTGAAACCTACTTCCTCCAGCACTTGAAGAGAAGCAGAGTGTATCTGCTCTATTTGACTGCTGGATAATATTTTTATTGGTTCAAATTTTCTCTTAAATCCTTTCTGCATAACTTTTCCCTCCTAACTAATCCCCAATAATTTTTTTGCAATCTTTACTCCTTCAGGGGCAGTAGCCCCATACCCATCTGCTCCTATAGAGTCTGCAAACTCCTGGTTTATCGGACTTCCTCCCACAATTACTTTTACATTATCCCTGATGCCCTCTTTTTTAAGGCCTTCAACGACATTTTTCTGCTCAGCTGCAGTGGTTGTAAGTAGAGCTGACATTGCTAAGATATCAGGATTATTTTCCTTTATTGCGTTTAGAAAGTCTTCCCCCTTTACATTTATGCCAAGATCTATTACTTCAAATCCTGCAACATAAAGAAGCGTTGCCACCATCCCTTTACCAATTGAGTGCACATCTCCATACACGGTACCAATTATCACTTTCCCTAAACTTTTATTAGCTTTTTCACCATTTTTTTCAATTGCAGAATTTATTACTGGAAGTGCTTTTTTAAGTACTTCTGCTGCACACACCAGATCAGGCAGGAAAAACTCGCCTTTACCAAATTTATCTCCAACCTCTCTTATGGCACCTGTTAAAGCAGCTGCTGCCTTGAGCGGGCTAACCCCAGCCTCTACTGCTTTTTTTGCTACAGCCTCAGCATTTTCTATATCAAATTCAAGCACTACATCCTTTAACTGATTTAGAATATCAGAACTCATTGCCAAACCCCCTTTGAGACAATTGCTTAGTATTTTTAGGTGGTGCTGCCACAGACCCCCTTTCAATTATATTTGTTGGTAAAACTATATTTTTATTCTTTACTTTTTTACCTTCCACAATGTCCAAAAGCAGATTCATAGCTGCTGCGCCCATTAACTTTTTTGGCTGTTTCACCGTAGTAAGAGGAGGATCGGAAAATTCACATACAATTTCATTGTTAAAGCCAACAACTGATACATCCTGAGGAACTCTATAGCCTGCTTCCTTTAGAGCCTTGATCAATCCGATAGCAGAGGCATCTGCTATGGCCGTAAATGCAGTTGGCATCTTTCTTTTTTCATGAAGCTCTTTTATAATATTATAAGTTCCCCTTAACTCATTTAGTCTAATTGCATCATCAATTATTGCAATATCAGGATTATGTGGAATATTATTTTTTTTCAGGCCACTGCAATAGCCCGCATATCTATTTCTTACGGTAGCCTGATTTTCAAAAGTAAATGTCACATATCCTATTTCTCTATGCCCATAACTACACAAATAATCAACAGCCTGCTCCATTGCCCCGGTATTATCTATTAAAACTGAGGGTATTTTAGGATCACTGACTTCCCTGTCAATTACTACTACTGGAATATTTTGGTTATATATCTTTTTGATATGGCTATAATTATCATAACCACAAAAAAATAACAGTCCGTCTATAAACTGATCTACCAGAACATTCATCTGCCGTTCTTCTTCTGCCACGTCATAGAAGGTACAGCTCAATATAAGTGTATATCGCCTTTTTCTTGCTACTTCTTCCATTCCCCTTATGACCTGGGAGAAAAAAGGCTGAGCAATATCCGGTACAATTACTCCAACCGTCCTCGTACTCCTGGTCCTGAGCCCGCGGGCAATAATATTAGGTTTATAATTTAATTTCTTTACTGCTTTTAAAACCCTTTTTTGCCTGTCTTCCTTTACAAACTTGGTTTTGTTTACAACACTGGATACAGTAGAAATTGACACTCCGGCTTCCCTGGCTACATCTCTTATTGAAGGTCTTTTCAGTTTTTTCCACATTCTTTCAATAAATTTGTCACTCTGAAAATGATAAATAGGAAATCGTTTCGCTATAAATATTAAGCTACAATTTTAGATAAGTCAAATATTTTTTAAGCGACAATTTTATGGTTACTGCAAAAATCTTAAATCCTGCACAGGAATATGTAAAAACACTGAATAACTCAGACAAGCTTTAGAAGAAGCAGCATATTTTCTAAAATGCAGTAAAATTATCTTCTTGAAGTTACTTCCTTTTCATATTTTAAAACTTCATCCATCCATTCCACATCATCTGGTATTTCTGAAGTTTTGCAGCAGTAGTCCCAGACAGCCCCATATGGCATTGACTTTAAAGCTTCGGCAAAACCAAGTCTTGCAAACAAATTTCCACTGTCTTCGTAATCTTTCAATATATTAGCTGGTTCAAGCAGTGCAAAAAGAAGCGCCTTTAGCACAGCTCTTGCTCCAATAACCCATGCTCCAATTCTATTAATGGAGCCATCAAAAAAATCTGTGGCTATATGTACCCTGGAAAGTGCGTCTGCTCTTACAATTTCCTCCATAATGGCCATAAGTTCTTCTGTAAGTATTGGAACATGGTCACTATCCCATCTAACGCCCCTGCTCACATGGAGCATCACTGCCTTTACAAAAGGAAGAACTGCTGATAACTTGTCTGAGACAAGTTCTGTTGGGTGGAAGTGCCCTGTATCAAAAGTAACAATTTTACCTGTCTTTACTGCATAACTCAAATAAAACTCATGGGAACCCACGACATAGCTTTCTGATCCTATGCCAAATAGCTTGCATTCAAGCGCATCAAGCATGTTTTCTTCCGGATAATCTATCGCAAATATTTCATCTAAGGAGTTTTTTAAAATTTCTCTGTGCCTCAGCCTGCTTACTGTTAAATCTTTTGACCCATCGGGAATCCATATATTGCAAATGCAGGTACTGCCCAGATGCTTCCCGATATGATTAGAAATCTCCCTGCACCTTTTAACATGCTCAATCCAGAATTTTCTTACTTTTTCATCGCTGCTTGCCAGCGTATAACCGCTATCTGCCAGGGGATGAGAAAATAATGAGGGATTAAAATCCAAGCCCATGCCAAGTTCTTTTGCCCAGCTTATCCAACTGGAAAAATGCTCTGGCAAAACTTCATCCCTGCTAACTGCCTTGCCCTTAAAATCTCCGTATATTGCATGGAGATTTAACTTTTTCTTTCCCGGAATTAGCGAAAATGCTTTTTCTATATCAGATCTAAGTTCACTTATATTCCTTGCTTTCCCAGGATGTCTCCCCGTAGACAGTATGCCGCCGCCAGAAAGTACGGCATCAGCGGTTTCGAATCCTCCTACATCATCTCCCTGCCAGCAGTGAATTGAAATAGGGATGTTTGTTAGCCTGTCCAGTACCTTATCAGTATCAATACCATATTTTGTATATTGTTCTTTTGCCAGGTTATAGGCCTGCTTTACTTTTATATTCATTTTCCTCCTGCTAAGACTGCTTTTATTTATTAATTTACTTAGCTCAAGTTTAGCCTAAAGTCAGCAAAGATAGCAATGTCTATTTTAGGGGATCTTCTATATACTGCACTTTTTTTATTTTAAACAGCCTGTTTTCGCTCTACAACATACTCTTCAATCTCTTTCATGGACCCTGAAAATTGATCTCTGGTGAACACAAACGAAGGTTGATTTACAAAATCCTCCTTTTTAATTCCGTCCACTTCATAGCCTGCTTTAAAGTATGGAATTTTTAGAAGCTTGCCTGCTATATCATCAGGGACAGGGCCATCAATCTGGCTATAGATATCTTTTTCTTTACCTGAAGTTTTTTTAAGCACCTGTTCTGCCCATGTTTTAAATATCAGCGGCGATGAATCCCACCATAGTTCCATACCGTCAGAAGTTTCAGATAGGCGCTGCATTGCAGATTTTTTATAAACAGTCATTTTTTACCTCCACAAAAATAATATTATTAAAGTTATATATACCGACACTCTTACAATTTATAATAAGCTCTAACAATATTTACAATTCTCATTGGATTATTTCTTAACTATTTCCTTTACTGCCTTCACAATATCAGCTGCATGAGGAATAGAAGCCTGCTCCAGAGTTGAGTTGTAGGGGATGGGAGTATTTAAGCCGGCAACTATCTTTATGGGAGCATCAAGAAAGTCAAAAGCTTCCTCAGTTACCATAGCGCTTATATCAGACGCAACAGAGCCCCTCCTGCATGCCTCGCTTACTACCACAAGCCGCCCTGTTTTTTTTACTGAACTTATAATTGCCTCTATATCTAAGGGCACCAGTGTTCTTGGGTCAATTATCTCGCAGCTTATACCATCTTTTTGTAGTTCCCCGGCAGCTTCAAGCGATTTAAATACCATATTGGAATAAGCAAAAATCGTAACATCTTCTCCTTCTCTTTTGATATCTGCCTTACCAAACGGTATGGTATATTCTTCTTCTGGAACTGGCCCCTTGTTAAGATAAATCATTTTGTGTTCAATAAACATAACAGGATTATCATCCCTTATAGCAGTTTTTAAAAGTCCCTTTACGTCATATGAAGTAGCAGGCATTACAACTTTTAAACCAGGGACGTGATAAAACCATGCTTCCAGACTTTGGGAGTGCTGGGCTGCTACGCCTCTGCCGGCGCCTCCCTGTGTCCTTATTACCAGAGGAACGTTAAGGCTGTCACCAGTCATATAGCGTATTTTTGCAGCCTGGTTAACAATCTGATCCATTGTAAGAGTTGTAAAATCTATGAACATAATTTCTGCTATTGGCCTGTACCCAGTAAGAGCTGCCCCAATTCCAGCACCAATTATGGCAGCTTCTGATATAGGTGTATTTATCACCCTCTCCGGGCCATATTTATCTATAAGACCTTTGTAAGCTCTAAATGCTCCGCCATACACACCAATATCCTCGCCAATTAAAAAAACTTTTTCATCGCTGTCCATTTCTTCAATTACTGCTTCCCTTATAGCTTCCCTATATTCAATCTCTCTCATAAAATTCCCTTCCTTTAGTAATACCTGGCATAATACCTATAAAAAATTTAATTTTAAATTAATAATTCTAAATTTATTTGCATCTCTAATATGCATCTTTTCATGCCTATATTTGCTTGACCTCTTCCAAAAATTTATCAAGCTCGGGCTCCGGGCTTTCTTCAGCAAATTTAACAGAATCATCAATCATTTTTTTAATTTCATCCTCAAATTTATCTATATCCCTGTCAGTTATTATGCCCTCAGCCATTAATTTTTTCTTAAAATTAACAACAGGATCCTTTTCTTTTTTATAATAGTCTGCCTCTTCTTTATCTTTGTACGCTCCGGGGTCATTCGGATGATGCCCTCCCCAGCGATAAGTCTGCGCCTCTATAAGTGATGGGCCATTGCCTTTTCTTGCATCATCTGCTGCCTTTTTTACAGTCTCATATACTTCAGTTAAATCATTCCCATCTATGATATATCCCGGCATGCCATATGATGAAGCTCTGTCACCAACATTTTTACAGGCTACTGATTCTCTGGAACACATTGATATCGCGTATAAATTGTTTTCACAGATATAAATTACAGGTAATTTAAAAACTGACGCCATGTTTAGCGATTCATGAAATACTCCATTATTTGAGGCTCCATCGCCAAAAAAGCATATGACAACTTTTCCATTTCCATCCATCTTACAGCTAAATCCCGCACCTACGGATATTGGTATCCCGCCGCCTACAATTCCATTTGCACCAAGCATCTTAAGCTCGGTATCTGCTATGTGCATTGAACCGCCTCTGCCCTTGCAGTAGCCAGTTGCTTTTCCTAAAAGTTCTGCCATCATTAAGTTTAAGTTTGCTCCCTTTGCTATACAATGGCCATGCCCTCTGTGTGTTGAAACAATATAGTCATCGCCAGTAATTGCGCTGCATGCCCCAACTGCTATGGCTTCCTGCCCGAGGGAAGGATGCAGGTATCCCCATATTTTAGCAGTTTGGTACAATTGTACAGTCTTCTCTTCAAACCTTCTGATTTCTATTAATTTTTTAAGCATTTCAATTTTTGCTTCTTTAGATATATTAGTCATATAACTCCTCTCGAATTATTAAAATTTTAACTGGCTCAATAAAAAATAATTTTATTATCCAAGCATAAGATATACTATATGCAATTTCTTGCATAAATGCAAGAAATCTTACATGCGCTACATAGTAATTTCTTCCATCAAGAATATTACGTGCTTTGTTAACAGCAGATCAGGTTTTTGTCCCGGCTGATTGCCAAATCCGCCGGCATGGTGTTTTGCCGATAATGTAAATCTTATTATTTTCTCTTTATCAATACAACCGGTCGCATCCAGCAAAAACAGGCATCTTACAATATAATAAGTAAAGCTTATGTATGATAATTTTTCAGAAGACTCGCTAAATCCTCCATCCGGTCTTTGAAGCGATCTTAGCCAGTTTATTTTTTTTTGAATATCTATTTTGTAAATAGATTTTAACTCTTTAAGCATAAATATTGCATAGCTCGTAAATTGCGGATGAGACTTCCGGCCCGGTATATTGCTAAATCCTTCATCAGAATAATTGGCTGACATTATAAAATTTATAAGCTCTTTCTTGTTTATTTTATCAAGAGCATTTAACTTTATTAATGATCTAACAACATAATATGTATAGCAAATATGTGATGGTTGGCTGGCATTCTCGCTAAATCCTCCGTCCGGTCTTTGGAATGATCTTAGCCAGGCTATTTTTTTTTGAATATCTATTTTGTAAATAGATTTTAACTCTTTAAGCACAAATATTGAATATCTTGTAAATTGCGGATGGGTCTTCTGGTCCGGTATATTACTAAATCCTTCATCAGAATAATTGGCTGACATTATAAAATTTATAAGCTCTTTCCTGTTTATTTTATCAAGAGCATTTAACTTTATTAATGATCTAACAGCATAATATGAACAGTCAATACGTGATGGTTGGCTGACATTCTCGCTAAATCCTCCGTCCGGTCTTTGGAGCGATCTTAGCCAGGCTACAAGTTTTGCTATATCATCTTTTGTTAGAAAATTATCTTCAATCATTTTAAATACAAATAAAGTATACTATGATATTCTTAAAATTTTCTCTGCAGCAACACTGTCAGTAATTATTATATTTATATAATTTCCTCTTATAGCTCCAAGGATAGCTTCGGCCTTTAACTCCCCTCCTGCAACACCCATTGAATAAGGAACTTCAAGCAGATCATCTACTGGCATCGTAATCAACCTGCCTGACAGGCTGCTGCTGCATATCTCTCCGTTTATATTGAAAAAGTACGAGAAAACATCGCCAACAGCGCCATTCTTTTTTAAAGATTTTAAATCCTCACCGCTTATGTGGCCTGTTTTAACCAGCGTTGATATGACTTTTGGATAAAGCGCTCCTATGCCAACAATGGCAATAGTTAGTTTATTAAAGTACTCAAATGTCTTTTTTATGGATGTTTCGTTAATCAACAGATCATGCATTCTTTTTGAGTCTACGATTGATGGTGCATATAACAGATGCGGCTCCACACCAAATTTTGATGCAAATCTCCTTGTAATATCATGACAATTCAGATTTACAGAAAGCTCATGGCTTCCTCCTGTAATTTGCACAATTTCCACAGATTTGTTTATCTCTGGCGGAAGATAATTTATAACTTCATTTACAGTAGTGCCCCATGATACACCAATTATGTCGCCGTCTTTAATTATTTCCAGTAGATATCCTGCCGTAGCCTGGCCTAATTTTGACTTAAGTTCAACATCAGACAATCCATCATTTTCTACTACGATTGCCCTTTTAAGATTAAACTCCCTTTCTAACTTTTCCTCCAAATTTGAAATATTGCTTGCAGGATCAATAATATTAATCTGAACTATCCCGGAGCTTACAGCCCTTTTTAGAATTCTATTTACCTGATATTTAGATATTTTAAGTTTTTTTGAAATACTTTCCTGGGTAAGGCCATCTTTATAGTATAAATTCGCTACCTTAATTACCAACTTTGTATTATAAGACATTTTAACTTCCTTCTTTTACGTTAATAGCTATCTTTACAATTTTAGTAAAAAAATCATAACTCAGTCCAGCTCTGCCTGCAAATACTCCATTGCTGTTATCAATCTTGAGAATTTCTTCTGCATTTTCCAAATTAATGCTGCCGCCATAAATTATAATTTGATTTTTCCCAACATCTGCACCAAACTCTTTCTCTAACAATTCCCTCAAGTAACCTATTGTATGATATATGTAATCTGTTGAAGCAGACTTGCTTGCTCCAATTGCCCATACAGGCTCGTAAGCTATAATAACTTTTTTAATATCATTTTGGCTAACACCTTCCAGATATGAAAGCAGCTGACTTTTTAAAAATTTATAAGCCATATTTACATCTGTATATTTTCTTTCCTCGCCAATACACAATATAGGCATCAAATCATTCCTCAGGCAGGCAATAGCTTTCTTATTTATTATACTGTCGTCTTCTTTTAAAATATTTCGCCTTTCCGGATGTCCAAGCTCCACATAAGTGCATCCTATATTCTTTAGATGCATCGGGCTTATTTCTCCGGTAAAAGCTCCCTCATCCTCCCAGAAACAATTCTGCGCGCCATATTTTAATTTTGGATTACCGATTAATTTGGAGAAAGGGTGGAGTGCAAGAAACGTAGGAAGAACAAATAAATCTATGTCCTTCAAATAAGAAAGATTATCGTCAACAAACTTTGCAAGCTTTTTTGCATAATCAATACTTTCACTAACTGTCTTATTCATTTTCCAGGAAGCGCCTATTAAAATATTCTTCATCAGCTCCGTCCTTTTAAGCTATCTTTTCTTTTCATGTAAATAAGAATGAAATATCTCCTTAAATACTGGATAACTAATACCAGCCTCTCCTATATACCTCGGGTTTTCGACACCTTTTTTTGAATCATTATGATAATCCGAGCCGCCTGTAAAAAACTTAACCCTGCCGCTATACTCCTTTTCTATTTCTCTTTGTATCTGGCAGTTGCTCATATTTCCTTTGTATGTGGTTTTATTGTAAGTATAACATGACTCTATCCCATCAAGGCCCGCCTGGATTAATTTGCCTATATATTCATTCCTGGTCATACTGCCAAAGTCTTTAGAATTTACCACTTCATCTATCAAGTATGGATGGGCCAAAACAGCAATACCATCGCATTTTTTTATTAAATCTATTGCACACAATGAGCCAATCTTCTCTCTCCTGACATTTAATGCAGGATTGTCTCTTACCAAAAGTTTTGCCTCACTCCAGGACTTAGCATAACCTTTTTTTGCCATTACTTCAAAAATATGTTTCCTTTCAACCTCCTCCGGAGTTCTCGTCTTCTCCGCTCTGCCATCAGCATATTTTAATATTTCTTTTTCATAATCCAGCGGCATTCCATGCTCAGTTAGGACACTGCAGAGTTCCTTATAAGCTTCTGGCTTTGATTTTCTGGCTCTTTTTACTTCCTCTGTAACCGACTTGTTTTTCCAATCAAGCTCATATCCAATTATATGAACATCGTCTACATAAGTATCGCAGGAAAACTCATAACCTAATATTAAGTCCAGCTCCTTGTTCTTTGCAAACCATTTAGTGTCTACTTCTTTTCTACCTTTATTCAACACATAGAGCGGAGGGGTAATGTCATGGTCAACAATGGCAATTGCTTTCATCCCAATATTTACCGCTTTTTCAATAAGTTCTTCTGGAGTGTCGTTGCCATCTGATCTTGTAGTATGGCAGTGCATGTCGCATTCATATCTACGCTCACAATCTTTATTTTTTTTCATACAGTTATTTAGACTCATAATACACACATCTTTCGTCAATCACTTTTTTATATAGGTTTGCTTTTTATGCTTTATTTGAACTTTTAA
>JAUVXY010000118.1 GCA_030603375.1 Actinomycetes bacterium
GTGGGAATTGCGACAATTTCGTTGTTTCTAAGTATTTTGAACACATGCAGCATTTTATTTACATAAAGGGTTTTAACTCCTTTAGATAATCTGCGGGCTTCAAAAAATTTATTCAGGCGACTACTTTTTCTTACCAGGCTCACCCCCCATATCTTATAGCCTTCCACGGCAAGTCTGCATGCCCCCCATTCAAAATTTCCTATATGGGCTGTAAAAATTACAACTCCTTTCCCTTTTTTTAAAGCTTCATCCAAATTTTCCAGCCCAACAATCTCAACCCTTTGTTTTAGTTTTTCTTTAGAGATTACAGGATGCTTTAGAAAATCTACTATATTTTTTGCCCAGTTAATAAAAATGGTCTTTGTGATTCTACTAACCTCCTTGCTGTTTTTATCAAGGTTAAGCACATTTGAAACATTGTTTTTTGTTGCGCCTACGTTTAATCTGGTTAAGAACCAGATTCTGGCAGAGACGTTAGAAATAAAATATGATAATGGGTAAGGAGTTGTAACTGCGATGAGCTCAGCAATTTTATATGCTATTAGTCCCAGCATTTAAGCCCTTCCTTTATTTTTTAGGTTAAAATATCTAAAAGTATTTAAAGTAAAAAAATAATGTTTTGATAATATGCAAATATTGTATAATGATATTAGATTTTAGGTTTAAATAAAAGTAGTTTAATGGTAAAAACAATATATTTTTGCTTTTTGCATTTTAAGATTGATACTTGGAGGTGGTAATTCCTTATGGCAAATTCAAAAAATGAAGCTGCAAGCTTACGTGAAATACTAAGCTATGAGCCTTCTGGCGAATTGGTTGTCAGTATGTACTTGCTGGTAGATGGCTTAAGAGTGACAAAAACGGATTATCTTACTACGTTGAATTCAATGATTGCCAGCAGCAGGGAAGAATTGGAATCTAATCCAAATTTAGAGAAAGCCCAAAAAAAGAAATTGTTAAACGTTGTGGAGGATATAAAAAAATATGTTAATGACAATTTTAGGCCTTATTCTACAAAGACTCTGCTGGTCTATGCTTCAGACAGCGGCCTGTGGAAGGTGCTCAGGCTGCCAGTAATAATGAAGTCCAAGATAATAATAGATCCAAAACCACACACTCAGAGCATAAGGACCATTCTCCAAAATTACAAAAGATATGGTATTTTGCTTTTAGACAGGGAAAAGGCACAAATCTATTCTATGTATTTCGGAGAAATAAGAGAGTATCTTGCTGCATTTATAAGCGATGTTCCACCAAAGGTAAATCTCAGGAGGCAGGCTGTTCTAAGGGAAAAGAAGCTTTTGAGTAGAATGGAAGAAAAACTTCACCATTTTTTTAAGTTAGTTAATGATAAAACACTGGAACTTTTTAGAGGAGGGAAATTTGATTATTTAATCCTGGCTGGGAAAAAAGAAATACTGTCAAATTTTGCAAATTACATGCACAGTTACCTGCAGCCGATACGCATAGGCAGCATTGAAGCTGAACCAGATTCCAGCAAGTCTTTAATACAGGAGAAAGCACAAAAAATCATAGATAAATTTGAAACTGAATATAAAAATGATCTGGTAGACAAACTGTTTGACGAGCATAATCCTAACAGGCTGGGAGTAGTTGGAATAGAAGCTGTCATAGGGGCGCTTTTGATTGAGCAGATTAAAACTTTAATTTATGACAGGCAATTTATAAAAGAAGGTTATATATGCAGCGGTTGTCATTATTTGACTATAAGAGATAAAACAAGTTGCCCATACTGTGGAGGAAAGCTTGTATTTTACAACGATATAGTGGATGAAGTAGTAGAAGATGCGCTGTCACAAGGCTGTGAAATAGTGGATATTGGAGAAAACGAAAGATTAAGGAAAGCTGGGAATATTGGCGCAGTACTGCGGTACAAGTTATAGCAAATTTTAATCTAATCAGATTTTTTTAGTTTTGAAAGTTCATTAGTGAACTGCTTTATGTCGTCAAACTGTTTGTAAACAGAAGCAAATCTTATATAAGCAACTTTATCCAGATCTTTTAATCTTTTAAGAGCCAAATTTCCTATTTCTTTGGAACTTATCTCATTGGAGGGCATATTCTTAATTTCGGTCTCTATGTCATCTACAATTTCATCTAAAACTGCAGTGCTTATGTCTCTTTTAATGCATGCTCTAATAAGTCCGCTTAATATTTTATTTCTATCAAAAGGTTGTCTTGTGTTATCTTTTTTTATTACAGCTATTGGCTGGTTTTCAAATTTCTCATAAGTTGTAAATCTTTTGCCGCATTTTTCGCATAGCCTTCTTCTGCGGACACTGTCATTAGAATCAGTAAGTCTTGAATCTATAACTCTTGTATCCAGATTAGAGCAGTAGGGGCATTTCATTTTTGCAGGGCTCCTTACATTTTTTTAATATTCTTACATTATAAGGAAATTTTATTAAAAAAGACAGCAAACTGGGATTGCAACAATATCCTTCTCAACAAAATTTATCTTTGGAAACAACAATCCCTTTTTAAATGATTTCTTTGTTGGTAAAATTAAAATTTTAGAAAATCCTATTGTTTTCTAAAAAGTTTGGAGTAGAATGCCTGCCTGTTAGTAATTAATAAAACTTAATAAGATTTTTAAATTATGGATATTTTTATCTGGTCTATTTTAATATTTATAGCTATTGCAGTTGCAGTAAGCATAGGTACTGTGCGCATACTGTTAATGGTAAGGGGTAAAAAGCTGCTTTCAATAAGTATTGGATTTGTTGAGGCTTGCATAGGTATTGCTGCTATATCAAAAATCATTAGAGATATTTCAGGGGTATATTCCATTTTAGCTTACGGCGCAGGTTTTGCAGCAGGATTATTTGCCGGCATGCTTATTTCTGAAAAGATTTCCAAGAATGTTGTAAGCATAAATATTTTTTCAAAAGGACATTATGATGAAATAGAAAATTTTCTTAGAGAAAACGGATATGGAGTTACAAGCTTCTATGGTAATGGTAAAGATGGCAATTTAAAGATATTAAATGTCATTTGTAAAAATACTCAGATAAGAGAGCTAAATACATTAATTTGCAAGGTGGACCATAAAGCATTTATAATAACTCACAAGCTCGAAAACTTTCGTGGTGGATTTATGCCATAATTTGTGGTAAAGACCATTCATAAGGCTAACAAATTATTATGAGGTTAGAAAAATTAAGATAAGATAATTCTATTACTTTAATGACTATGAAAAAAAATACTATTATTTTTTATATCATATCGGTCATTGTTTTTTCTTTATTATTTACCAGCTGCAAAAAAGAGCTTGGTGAAGCTGAGGTAGAAATAAATTCTTTAAATATAAAAATATATGATTTGGAAATTGAAAATACTGAAAAAGGTAATGAGTTAAAAAAAGTTGATATACTGGTTAACAACTTTAATGCCTTGCTCTCAACTGTATATTACGGCTCAGCTGAACCTGTAAATGAAGGGCGGGAGAAGAATTTTACCGGCTTTGGTATGTATTATAAGGACAAATTTTATCTGATTACCGCGGGACATAATATTGAATATGAAAATATAAAATATACCAATTTTAAATTCAAGGCAAATGGCAGCAGTACTTGGATTTACCCTGAACTGCTGGATTATAATAATGATTACCAGAACAACAAGGACTATGCTATTTTTTATCACAGGTCTTTAAGGAGGGGGTTAATTGTAAACTCGGGTGAAGACAAAGAGCCAAAATATGTACTTGGCAATACCGAAAGGAAAATAAATTATTTTAAAAAATTTGACAGGGCAGTAGGAGGCGAAAGCGGAAGTCCTATCCTTAACTCCAAATGCAAATTAGTAGGAATTGTTATTAAAAATAACAGTGATTATACCCCCATAGAAGTAGTCATTGATGCAATAAATCATTTCTGATGACCTGTACGCGCTTTGACAGAAATGGCGTACACTTATTTCAGATAGCCCCAAATAATAAGGATTTATTGAAATGAAATATATCTACCCCCATAATAATTGAGATTATTATTGTAAATATTAGCCTAAACTATGTAATCGGTACTGTGTCTTAGGTATTGGTAAAATCATTTTTTCATTAAAGTGAAAAAAATATTTTGCAAATTTATTAAAATTATTTATAATATACTTTACAATATTATTGATATTTGATAACCTTGCATAAGTAATAATTAAAGTTGGTGGGAAAATTGTTTAATGAAGAAGATAAAAGCTATCCAATTGAATTAGTAGCGGAATTTTTGGGGCTAAACAGCAGAACGCTTTATTATTACGAAAGGTTTAGCCTGGTTTGTCC
>JAUVXY010000019.1 GCA_030603375.1 Actinomycetes bacterium
ATCAATTATAATTACATCGCTTCCTGACTTTCTAAAAGCTTCCACTCCCTTGCATGAAATTGATACAGGATCAGAATTTTCTTCAAAAAAAACATCGACATCTATTCTTTTTGCCATATCCCTTAACTGGAGCACTGCAGCAGGTCTATAGAAGTCTGCAGCTATAATTGAAACTTTCTTCTTGTATTCATTTTTAATAAGATTTGCCAATTTAATTACCGATGTTGTCTTCCCTGAACCCTGCAGACCAACCATCATTATAATGGTAGCTGTTTTTGGTACAAAACTGATTTTATTGCTGCTGGCGGCACCCAGCATATTTATCAATTCTTCATTTACTATTTTAACAATCTGCTGAAACGGCGTTATGCTTTCAAGTACGCCTCTGCCAACAGCCTTTTGCTTTACATTTTCTAAAAACTCTTTTACTACTTTAAAATTAACATCTGCCTCAAGCAAAGCTAATTTTATTTCCTTCAATGAGCTATCTAAGTCATCTTTACTTAATTTGCCCTTATTTCTAATTTTGTAAAACAAATCTTCAAACTTTGAAGTTAAAAACTCAAACACTTGCGCCAGTCCCTTTTCATATTATAAATTTAAACTCAGAATAACATTTTTTCTGCAAATTTTTTAGAATCAAAATAGTGAATATCATCCAGTTTTTCTCCATTCGTTATCATCTTTATTGGTATTCCTAAATCATTTTTTATGGTAAGAACTATCCCACCCTTTGATGTACCGTCAGTTTTTGTAAGTATGATACCGGTTAAGCCAAGGGACCTATTAAATGTCTCGGCCTGAAATTTTGCATTCTGCCCGGTTGTAGAATCTATCACCATTAAAATTTCATCCGGGTCCCTGTTTAAATTCTTATTTACAACTCTTTTAATTTTTTTAAGTTCTTCCATTAAGTTATGTGAAGTCTGCATTCTGCCTGCAGTGTCAATTATTACTTTATCAAATTTCTTTGTTATCGCCTTTCTGATACTATCGTAAACAACTGCGCCCGGATCAGAAAACCTCTGATGACACACGAGCTCTAACCCCAGCTTATCTGTGTAATGCTTGATTTGCTCCACAGCAGCTGCTCTATAAGTATCTGCAGCTGCAACAAGTACCTTTTCACCGCTATTACAAAACAACTTGGCCATTTTCGCTATGGCGCTTGTTTTCCCCACACCATTTATACCAACAATTAAAAATACAGATGGGGGTGTTTTAGAGGTACTTAACATGGCTTTGTTTTTGCCATCTAAAATTTCCATAATCTGTTTTTTCAACAGATCCTTAATAATTTCTATATCATCAATGTTCTCTCTGTACACATAATCTCTCACTTTATCTAAAATTCTTTTAGCCGTGCCTGCACTAACATCATTCAATATTAATTGTTCTTCTAAATCATCCCAGAACTGAATATTGTTTTTCTTAAATTTATTCCATAAATAATTTAAGTTTTTAATTAACTTTTTCATTCCTTACTGTTAAGCTTCTCGGCTATTATCCTGGAAATGCTATCAGATTGCATCGATACACCATAAATAGTATTTGCAATTTCCATTGATTTCTTCTGGTGCGTTATCATTATTATTTGCCTGTTTCCTGAAAACTTTTTCACAAGAGACAAAAATCTATTTAAATTCATGTCATCCAAAGATGCGTCTATCTCATCAAATATATAAAAAGGTGAAGGTTTTGTGGAAAAGATTGAAAACAAAAATGCTATAGACACTAAAGTTTTTTCACCGCCTGAAAGAAGGGACAGGGGAACAAACTTACTGTTGCCAATATCTACTTTTAAGTCTACACCTATATTATCATCTCCGCCGCTATTGTCACTGGTAAGCTGTAACTCTCCTTCGCCAAGAGGAAATAAGGTTTTAAAGTAATTTTTAAAGTTTTTATTTATTGCCTCAAACCTTTCAATGAAATACTCCTCAATCTCTTTATTAATTTTAGTAATAAGCTCCTCCAGGCCTTTTTTACTTTCATTTAAATCCTGTTTTTGGGACCAGAGAAAATCAAATCTTTCTTTTATCTTGTTATATTCCAAAATAGCATTTGGGTTCACAATGCCAATTTTTTTTAATTCATTCCTTAATTTATTTACAATTGTGCTTGATTCTTTTACATCAGTAACTGGTTTATAATTTTTAAATGCAAAATCTACCGATATGTTATATTCGTCAACAATTCTTAAAGTTAAATCTTTAACTTTTTCCTTTATTTGCTCTTTTCTTAAATTAATTTTGTATAAATTGTTTTCTAAATTAGATTTAGAAATATTTAGCTTGCTTACATCAATTTCCAGTTTATTTATACTGTTTAGCTCTTCCTTAACAGAATTTTTCTTTTTTTCAAACTCCGGGTACAATCTCTTCTTAATTTCTTTTGAAACTACAAAAACTCTTTTTAAAATCTCGGATAATTGTTCAGACCTGTCTAAATTCTCCTTGCAGAGATATTTTATTTTGTCTTCCCTGTCTTTATTTGGTAAATTTTTGGGCTTGTTTTTATTAATGCTGTCCACATTGTATCTATCAATCATTTCTTTTAAGTCATCCAGTTCTTTCCTTATTAGATTTTCATCTCCATCTATATCAAGCATGATGGCTCTATCGATGGCAGCAGTATTTATTTTCTTAAGGATCCTGTTGAATAATTTCTCTATTTTTTTTATCCTGTCTGAAAAAATTTGTACTGCAGAAGAAAATTTACCTTCACTCTTTTTTGTTAAGCTTTTTTCTGTTCCCTTGTCTCTATAAAGTTTTAGATCAAACATATTATACACAGTGCTAAACATTGTTCTCTGGCTTTTGACAAGTGCTCTCATATTGTCAAGTGCATCTTCACTGGACTTAAAATTCTCTAATTTTTCTTCCCAATAGTTAAATTCATCTTTTTTGCTGGAAATAAGTTTTTCATATTCTTTCTTTACTTTTATTGCGGATGTTATTTTTTTTAATACATCCTCAAGCTCATCTTTGTATTTACTGTAAGCTTTATTTTCAAAGTCCCATTTATGATTCAAATCATTTATGTATGTTAAAAAAAGGGATATTTCTTCTTTCTTTAGTGCATTTGACACATCGTAATATTCCTGAGCTTTTTTAGCTTCTGTTTTTAGCGGATCCATGATCCTTCTCACTTCTTGTGTCAGATCATTTATTCTATTTATATTCTCTTTAATTTTTAGCAATTTGCTCTTTGACCTGTCTCTTCTAATTTTATGCTTTGATATGCCGATCAGTTCATCTATAATATCTTTTCTGTCCAGCGGCTTCAGAACAGCAATCTCACTAATCTGGCCCTGGTTTACGATAACATGGAGCCCTTTCCCTATTCCGCTGTCAGAAATAATTTCATGTATATCTAATAATCTGCAGGGAGAAGAGTTGATAAAATATTCACTTCCACCTTTGGAATATACTCTCCTGGTAACTTTTACTTCCTGGAATTCTAACGGCAGCATCCTATCTGAATTGTCAAATACTAATGAAACTTCTGCTATGCCAAGTTCCTCTTTTTTATTTCTAAAAATAATATCGCCCATAGACTCGCCGCGAAGAGTTTTCGGGCTTTGCTCTCCAAGAACCCACGACATAGCATCTGCTATATTGCTTTTACCGCTGCCATTAGGACCAACGATCATACAGATTCCCGGCTCAAAGACCAGCTTGCTTTTATTTGCAAAGGACTTAAAACCTCGAAGTGTCATGCTTTTTAGATGCAATTTGTTACCTGCCTGTTTATTTTTTATACCTCTAAATCATACAGATTCTTTAAAGCATTTCTTGCTGCTTCCTGCTCTGACATTTTCTTGCTTCTACTTTTACCTCTTCCAATAATTTTGCCGTTTAGCACTGCTACGGAATAAAAATTTTTGCTATGGTCGGGGCCCTCTGATTTTTCTAATTTGTATTTAACCAATGTAGAATAATCTGATTGCACAGCTTCCTGCAGATAGGTTTTGTAATCAAAAATTTTAGGTTTTTCTATCCTATCCTCAATTTTACCTTCGTATCTTCCTAAAATCCATTCTGCAGTAAAATCAATACCCCTGTCAACATAAAGAGCGCCAACAAATGCTTCAAACGCATCTGCTAAGATAGACTCCTTTCCCCTGCCCCCACAGGATTCTTCATTTTCGCTAAGCAGCACCTGCTTGTCTATACCTATCTCTTTTGAAATTTTGGCAATAGTTCTTTTATCTACCAGGATTGATCTGATTTTTGCCAATCTGCCTTCAGAAAAGTATCCGTATTTTTCATACAAATATGAGGTAATAGCAAAGGAAAGTACGCTATCTCCTAAAAACTCAAGCTGTTCATTTCCTCTTGATTTTACGTTTATCTGGCGGGCAAAAGACCTGTGCGTTAAACTCTGAATAAATATTTTTAAGCTATTGGCTTCAATTCCTAAACTACTTAACCACAATCTTATCTTTTTTCTAAGTATTCCTTCCTCAACCATTGCACCAATTTTTTCAACCTGATATTAGTTAAAAATAAATTAAATTACTAATTATAAACATTGATGGCTATTTTTTTAAGCTGGCATCAATATAGTCCATAGCATCTTTTACGGTTGCTATTTTCTCAGCTTCTTCATCGCTAATCTCAATATTAAATTTGTCTTCAAGCGACATTATTAATTCTACAAGATCAAGTGAATCTGCTCCTAAATCATCTATAAACTTACTTTCAGGTTTGATATCATCTTCATCAACACCAAGAACATCTACCAGTATTTCTTTAATTTTGTCAAAATTTTCCATTCTACCTCCCCTAAACTTTTACCTTTTCTTAATCTTTTACTTCATTTTTAATTTTTTCTACTAAATTTGTCCTCACTCCGTCCTGAGCTACTTTTGCTGCATTAAAAATAGCCTTTGATTTTGAGCTTCCGTGAGAAATAATTACAATACCATTAACTCCAAGGAGCTGAGCTCCTCCATATTCCTCATAGTCAAATTTTTTCTTCATGTTCAAAAAAGACTTTTTTAGCCCAAGAGCAGACAACTTTGTTAAAAAACTATGCGTAAGGACTCCTTTTATTTCGCTGAAAAATAAGTTTACTATTCCCTCTATAGATTTTAGCAGTACATTCCCAACAAAGCCGTCGCACACAACAACATCTGCTTTCCCGTTAAAAATATCCCTTCCCTCAATGTTGCCTATAAAATTTATATTTAAATCTTTTAACATTTGAAATGCTTCTACTGCCATTTTGTTTCCCTTTTTTCCCTCGGTCCCCACATTGATAAGACCAACACTCGGGTTGCTGACACCTATTATATTCTCGGAGTACACTTTGCCCATAATTGCAAATTGTTTTAGATACCGAGGTTTGCAATCTACATTAGCACCTGCATCGATTAAAACCACTTTTTTTTCTGCCAATGGCACCACTATAGCAATTGCCGGCCGTAAAATTCCTTCTATTCTCTTAATATTAAAAAGAGAACATGCCAGTACTGCCCCGGTATTTCCTGCTGACAAAAAAGCACCGCATTTATTCTCAGCTAATATCTGCGTTCCAATATATACAGACGACTGCTTTTTATTTTTAATTACTTCTGAAGGGTGATCGTCCATTTTCACCTCTTGCGTACTGCTGACTACATCTATTCCTTCCAAGCTTGAACCACTGATTTCAGCTGCTTCTTTTATCTTTTTTTGATTTCCTACCAATATTATTTTTAGCCCTAAATCTGCTGAAGCGCAAGCAGCACCTTTAACAATTTCTTCAGGGGCAAAATCACCGCCCATAGCATCAACTACAATCGGGCATCTGTTAGAATTTTTGTTCATTTTCTAAAAACACTTTTGTTATTTTTATATCAAATATTTGCAATTTCCAGCAATTTGTCTATGTTGATACATTCTCTAAGTACTTCAGTAATTTTATCTATCTTTTTAATTTCATGCAACCTGACATGGCCCATAATTTCTCCTACCTTTTCCACTGCTGTTAAAGTATCGTAATTTACCATTATTATTGGGGTTCCAAGTTCCTCTGCTCTTCCCAGAACAACACTGCTTGGTTGAAAGTTTCCAGTTAGAATTAAACATTTTGTTGGAGTTTCTAAAGCTGCAAGCTGTACATCAGCCCTGTCACCACCAGTTATAACAGCCTTGTCTGCTTTTCTTCTAAAAAATTTAAGCGCCTGTTCCTGCCCCATGGCACCCACCATAAATGTCTCCACCAATTCCTCTGCTTTGCCTTCAGCACAAATTATGCGTCCACCCAAAAGTTCAGCCAGTTCTTTTACGCTCACTGAGGATAACAGGCTGTATGAAGCAATGCAGCCCGCTACTTCTATTTTTTCCCTTTTTAAAAATGGCAGTATTAACTCTTCCACATACTCAAGCTGGCTTTCTGGCACCAGGTTTATTATTACGCCAGCAAAACAATCTTTTAAAAATTCTTTGGCATAAAGTATATGATCTACAATTTCAGGACTATATTTTGTTATTAATATAGTTTTTGCTCCTAATCTCCTGCAAATATCGCGTGAACTCATTTTTAAAAAACATCCATCTTCTACGCTTTTTGCACCTTCCAGAATTACAACATCTTTTCCTGCTTTAATTTTTCTATAGGATTTATCGACAATATCAAGAAAATTTTTAGAAAAATCGCTATTTCTTAAGCCTTCCCTGTGATGCTGTTGTGTTAAAACAATAGGCGATATGTCTTCCAATTTATTTCTAATTCCAAAGATATCTGAAACACACTTGGCATCTTCATCTGTAATTACACCATCTATTCGAGCTGGTAGTGTCCCGAGAGGTTTCATATATCCTACCTTAAGCCCCCTCTCTGCCAGCAATTTACCGACACCGATGCACACTGAGCTTTTTCCAGAAAAAGGTTCATTTGAAATAAAAAATAATGGCTTCATCTTAACCTCCTATTACAATTATTGCATTCAAGCTATGGCTTCTGCAGTCTTCTTTGCTAATATTAATAGATACTACTTACTGTCCTATTACAACTCTTACATCCCCGGCTATTGCTCCTTTGCCTTCTTCTTTTACAAACAAAGGATTTATATCCATCTCTGTTATTTCAGGAAAGTCAGTTACAAGCTGCGACACCTTAAGTAATACTTCAATTATACTGTTTATGTCTGAAGGTTTTTCACCTCTTGCACCCTTTAATAAATTAATGGCCTTTATTTCTCCTATCATTTCTTCTGCATCTTCTCTGCTTATAGGAGCAATCCTAAAAGAAACATCTTTTAATACTTCAACATATATCCCGCCTAATCCAAACATAATCATCGGTCCAAACTGCGTGTCTTTTGAAACTCCAATAATAGTTTCTTTTTTAGATTCTATCATTTCTTGTATTGAAATTCCTTTTATGTCAGCATCCGGCATATATTTTTTTACATTACAGAGCATATCTTCAAAGCCATCTTCTAATTCCTTTTCGTTGTTTATACCAACTTTTATTCCGCCTACATCAGTTTTGTGTAAAATATCAGGTGAAACTATTTTTAAAACCAAAGGATACCCTATCTCTTTTGCAATTTCTTTTGCTTTTGCTATGTCATTTGCCACCACAGCTTTTGGGATCATTACGTTGTAGGCTTCAAGAATTCCCCTTGCTTCCATCTCTCCAAGTTCCAGCCTGCCTTCGTTTCTACATTTTTCAAATATTTTCTTTACTTTATCCACATCTGCAGCAAATTTTTGGCTATGAGTGGCTTCTTTTGTTACCCAATCATAATAATCCATCATTACCTTAATGCTTTTAACAGCTTCTTCCGGGACCTCAAAATTAGGAATTTGATTCCTATTTAAATAATCTATTGCTTCTTTTACCGCCAGCCCTCCCATAAAACAAGTAACTATCGGGACCTTTCTGGTATTATTATCTCTAAAAACTTCAACAATTGCTTCAGCAGTTTCGTATGACTCAGTCATTGACTGCGGTGTTAACAGTATCAATACCGCATCAACATTTTTGTCGTCCAGGACTATTTCTAATGTGCTCTTGTATCTATCCGTTAAAGCATCGCCCAATACATCGACTGGATTATAAAAATTAGCTGCAGCCGGTAAAATTTTTTTTAATTTTTCAATTGTACTTTTTTCTAATTTTGCAAGCGATATATCATTTTCTTCAAAAGCATCTGTTGCCATTATACCGGGCCCGCCCGCATTTGTTATTATTGCAACCTTTTTACCTTTAGGCAGCGGCTGGTTTGCCAGAGTATTTGCATAATTAAAAAGATCATTTATGGTGGCAGCCCTAATTATTCCTGATTGTTTGAAAGCTGCATCGTAAGCTTTGGCTGATCCTGCAAGTGTCCCAGTATGGGATGAAACTGCTCTTGCACCAGCATTTGTATTACCAGATTTTACTATTACAACCGGCTTTTTCTTTGAAGCCTTCTGGCATATATCCATAAATTTTCTGCCATTCTTGACACCTTCCAGATATGCAGTAATAACCTTACATCTATCGTCGTCTGTCATGTACTGAATCAGGTCATTTTCAGAAACATCTGCCTTGTTTCCCATTGATACAAACTTGGATATGCCAAGACCCACAAATTTAGCCTTATCAAGCGCGGCAGTTCCCAGTGCTCCTGATTGTGAAATAAAGCTAACGCTGCCTCTGTCAGGCAGTGTTGGGAAAAAAGTAGCATTAAGCATACAATTTGTATCAATTACTCCCAGACAATTAGGCCCAATTACTCTAATGCCATATTCTCTTGCTTTTTCCGCAACTTTGGTTTCCAGCACTGCGCCTTCAGGTCCAGTTTCCTTAAAACCTGCAGTAATAATTACAGCTGTTTTTACATTTTTTTTCGCACATTGATCCAGCAGTTGTAAAACAAATTTACTTGGAATAACTATTATCACAAGGTCAATATCCTGCGGTACTTCTAAAATAGATTTATAGCACTTCCTGTTAAATATCTCATCTGTTTTAGGATTTATTGGAAATACCTTACCCTTGTATCCGCCATTTATTATACTATCTAATACAGTATACCCAACTTTTTCCTTATTTCTTGATGCCCCAATAACTGCCACGGAGCTGGGACAGAAAAAGCTTTCTATGCTCATTTACAAATAACCTCCTGTTTATTAAACGTAACTAATTTTATTTACTCTTTTCTTTTTTCCCTTTTGCCTTGCCTTTTTCGCTTATAACTTCTCTGTTGTTATAATACCCGCAGCTTAGACAAACTCTATGAGCAATTTTCTTGCTATGGCACTGCGTACATTCTACGATGTTTATTGCCTTTAACTTATCATGAGTTCTTCGCTTATCTCTTTTTGATCTTGATGTTTTTTTCTTTGGAACCGCCAATACAGCCAACCTCCTTACATGACATACTAAATATGCTGCCATAAATTTGTTATTAAAAAACCAAACAGCTTAATATAACATAAACTCTGTTTTTTATTCAATACCATAGCACAATATAATTTAACCAAATATACAATTAATTATTAAAAACAAGAAAATAAAAATATTTCTTATCTGCTTTTCGAAGTTAGCGTAGTCTTAAGTTGTTCCCTTCCCTTTTCGACTGCAGAAACTAATCTATGCAATACTGCTTCCAGGCTAGCTAATTTTTCATCAGCATAATCTTCCGATTCAAGTCTCATTGTCCTTGCTTTTGCTTCTGCCATTGACATTATCTCTTCAGATTTTTTGCCGGCTTCCTTTAATATCTCAGTCTCATTTACAAGAACCTCTGCTTTTTCTTCTGCTTCTTTTATTATACTCTCCGATTGTCTCTTTGCTTCTTCAATCATGCCTTCTCTTTCTTTTACTATCCACCTTGCCTGTTTAAATTCATCAGGCAGCATGTTTCTCAACTCATCTAACATCTCGTACAACTCATTTTCATTTATCATTACATTTGACGTAAATGGAACTCTTTTACTTTTTTCTATTAATTTCTCAATTCTGTCTATAATTTCTAATGCATTCATATCATTTCTCCATATATTTATAACTTTCAATTAAAAAATTTTTTTTCAAAACTTTCTATTATATCTAATTCTATTTCTTTAGGAACCAGTCCGCTTATGCAGCCTTTCAGCTTTGCGACTTCTTTAACTGCGCTGGAGCTAAGATATGCAAATTTAGGATTTGTTACTAAAAACATTGTTTCAAGTTCAGGACTTAACTTTTTATTGATTTGCGCCATTTGAAATTCATATTCAAAATCTGAAATTGCCCTGAGCCCTTTTACTATAACACCGGCACCGCTCTCCTTCGCAACATTAACCAGCAAGCCGCTAAATGAAATAACTTCAACATTCTTTACGCCTGCCAGCACCTTTTTTACAAAGTTAAGCCGCCTGTTTACTGAATACAAGGTTTTTTTTCTGATGTTATTTGAAACAGCCACTATAACTTTATCGAAAACCTTTGAGCATCTTAATACAACATCCCTGTGTCCCTCTGTCATGGGATCATATGTTCCGGGGCATAATGCTATTTTTTTCATATTTGCAAATATATATTATGTTAGTTCCTAATTTTCAAGCGGAGTCATATAGCTTACTATTTTATCCCCAAAAAAAGTTTTCTTTAGTACATTAAGAGTTTTTATCTCATCACAAACGTCTCTTTTAGAGAAATATTCATAAATTATTATAGTATCACTTTTAGTAACTTTTTTACCAGCTAAAATTTTAAATACATCCGCCATTATACTGCTATCTATGTTGTATGGAGGATCAACAAATACTATGTCAAATTTTAATTCATCAAATCTCTGGATAAATCTTAACGCATCTTTTCTTATTATTTTATACTTATTTTCTATATTTTTTAAGCTTGATGTATTGTACCCTGTAAGCTTAATTGCTTTAATATTTTTATCAACAAAATAAGCCAGGCTGCAGCCCCTGCTTATAGATTCTATCCCAAGCGAACCCGTTCCTGAAAATAAATCCAGTACTTTTGCATCTATTATGCTTTCCCCTATAACATTAAAAATACTTTCCTTTACAGAATCCAAAGTAGGCCTTATTCTGAGACCTGACGGAGGTTTTAATTTTTTTCCTTTAAATTTACCAGATATAATTCTAATAATTTATCACCACATAAAAAATTATTAAATGATTATTCAACGGAGAATATGTATGGATATAAAGGCTGGTCGCCTTCGTAAAATTCTACTTCTATCTTTGGAAAATATTTTTCTAAATCCCTTTTTATTTTGTCATTATCTTCTAATCTGGCATCTTTTCCAGTATAAAAAGTAATGACTTCTCCTCCGCTTGTTATTACATCCCTGACAAGATCTATTGCTGTGCTAACAATATTATCTGAAATAACTCTTACTTTTCCATCACAAAGACCTATAAAGTCTCCTTTTTTTATCTCTCCAACCAATAAATTTGCATTTCTGACAGCAACTGTTATTTCTCCGGTCTTTATTTTCTCAACAGCAGTTTTCATATTATAAATATTTTCCTCTAATTCTAAATCGTGATTATAATTTAAAACTGCAGTTATTCCCTGCGGAATTGTTTTTGTTGGAACCACTATAACTTCTTCTTTTATAATTTTTTTAGCTTGCTCAGCGGTAAGCACAATATTTTTGTTATTCGGAAATATAATTGTCTTCCTGTCGCCAAGCTTTGTTATTGCTTTAACTATGTCATACGTTGACGGATTCATGCTCTGTCCGCCTTTTATTACTACATCTGCACCAATACTTTTAAATATTTCTTCAAGACCGTCACCATTGGATACCACTGCAAGAGCTGCTTTTTTCTCTTCTTTCTTCTTTCCCTCTTCTTCGCTCTCTTTTATTATCCCTGCCTCTATTGTCTGATCCACCATATTATTTATTTCAACATCGTGCAGTGTTCCTTCTCTTAAAGCTCTTCTTAAAACTTTATTTGGGGTATTAGTGTGAACATGAATATTTGCCATCTGCTCGTTGCCTACAACCATAGTGCTGTCTCCAAGACTTTCAATATCCCCTCTGAGTCTCTTTATATCTATCCTGCTGCCCTTAACAATAACCTGTGTACAGTACATGTATTTAATATTTGACTTGATATTAACTTCTTTCAATTCCCTATATTTATTTGAAGTGTCCAATTTTTTTATATCCTCTGCGCAGATTTCCTCAGGCTCGCTGCCAATCCCGGCAGATGTTTTCCTGCTGCTTCCCCCGGACTTAACCTTGAAACCACCATTGCCCTTTGACAATTCTGCAAAAGCTTTTTTTGCTCCAACAATTATTTCCAGAACCCCCTGAGCCCCGGCATCCACTACACCAGCTTCCTTTAAAACCGGCAACAGCTATGTGGTCCTTAAAACTGATTTTTCAGCTTCTTCAATAATTTTATCAAGTAACTCTAAAAAATCTATATCTTCATTATTATTGTTATTGTTCAAATTTTCAACAACTTTGTGCAAATCCTTTACAATAGTTAGCATGGTTCCCTCTGTTGGGTTTTGTACAGAGCTATAAGCCAGGTCTCTTGATGCTTTAAGAGCTTTCTCTACAGTATTTAGGTTTATATCATCCTCGCCCCCCAGCACATCAAACAGCCCTTTTAGAATTTGAGAAAGTATGACGCCTGAATTCCCCCGGGCACCCATTAATCCGCCAAAAGAAACAGTGTCTCCAACACTTTTTACAGTATAGGTTTTTAGTTTTTCAAGTTCCCTTCTGATATACTGCAAAGTAAGAAGCATGTTAGTGCCCGTATCTCCATCAGGCACAGGAAAAACATTTAAACTGTTTATTTTATTTTCATTTTTTTTAAGATTCTTTATTATAGCTTCTACTACTTTTCCGACATCTTTGCTTTCTAATTTATAAAACATTTTAAATACATACCTCTTTGTTAAAATAAGTGCATCTAATACATTGTATTATTCTACACATTATATTATTACATAATTTACTTTGTTTCCACCCGCTCAAGGATATTATAAAGTTTTAAGGCCCTATACACATTCTCAGATATTAGTTCCGATCCTTCTTCGTTTGGGTGCATGCAATCTTTTTGTATATAACTGCTGATTTTGCCATCTTTTGTAAAAATTTCCCATAAATTTATGCACGCAAAACCACTATTATCTCAAAATACTATAATTTTTTCATTATACAATTTATATACCTTTATCTGCTTTTTCTTAAAACTTTCATCCTCTGACAAAGGAAAACATTCTAAAACTGGGTTTATACCCATCACTACAACTTTTATTTCCTCGGATTCAATCTTTCCCAACACATCAAAATAATAATCAGCAAAATGCAATATGTCTAACTGAGGAATATAACATCCTTTGTCAGATTCATATATTAAAGACTCTTTTTCGTTAAATTTGTTTCTATCAACTTTAAATAACATTCCGTCGTTTAGCCCAAAATTTATGACAACCACATCAGGCTCATAATAAAGAACGTCGCTGTCAATACGCCCGTACCCATCTGCTATTGTATTCCCTCCTATGCCGCTGTTTATTACCTTTACATGCGGGTATTCTCCATGTAATAAATTTTCTAATACAACAGGGTAGGATTCGTCATATTTTAGGTTCCACCCAAAAGTAACAGAATCTCCAAAACAAACAACGCATGGACGCCTGTCTTTTATCTCCTCCGGACCTATATTTTTTGTTTCAATCCTGAGTCCAGGGTAATTAAAAGATATGTCAGAGACTGCTTTCCCTGCAAGAAAGCTGCATAATACTATACATGCTGCAATAAATATGCTCAAGATTATAAAAATTAATATTTTATTATATTTTTTCATTTTTTATTCACTTGCTATTCCTTATAGGCAGCATATTATTTTAAAAGCAGGCATTTATACTTCTCTCAGACATCAGAACTTTATTTAATTTGTAAACTAAATAATAAAATGGTAACATTCCTATTTGCTTTTATAAAGAAGCAGCTTATAATATGCAATAATCTTAAGGTTTTGATAACATAATAAAAACAAAACAAGCTGCAATTAAAAATAATTGTTTTTTAAAATACAGGAGAAAAAATGTCTAACAAATGTGACGTTTGCGGGAAAAAGCCAGAATTTGGAAATAATGTGAGCCATTCCCATAAAAAAACTAAAAGAATGTTTAAGCCAAATGTACACAAAGTTAAAGTAGAGTATATGGGCAAAGTAAGAAATTTAAATATTTGCACCAAATGCTTGAAATCAGGCAAGGTTAAAAAAGTCATTTAGTAATATTGGCTATACATAACAGTATTTTTTAAAAATACTGTTAACTCTTAACCAAAATATCACTTTAAAACCATCAATATACTTTTTTTAGCAAGTGCAACCCAGTCATCTCCTTCAGGATCTATCAAACCCTGCATCAGCCAACCTATAGCCAGTGAGAATAAAATCTTTGATGCATCCTCAGCATTTATCTTCTTGATAGAACCATTGGATATACCCTTCTTAATTATTTCAGTAAAGAAGTGTAAAATTTCTTTATATGATTTAATAAAAATCTTTTTTAAATCTGGATCGCTAATTGCCTTAATATATAAATTTAAAAAAATTGGAAGCTGTTTATTTGCCTCTTCAAAGACCGGTCTGAATTTTTCCGGAATGCTGGAAATTATCTCCCGTATATTTTTAGACTCAATATCAGCTATATCTATCTTTTCTACAACTTTATTTGCCCATTGACCTAACAATTCTAAAATAAGGTTCTGTTTGTTCGTAAAATGATAATAAAAAGCTCCCTTGGTTAAATTAGCTTTTTTGCATATATCATCAATATCAGCCGTATAATATCCTTTTTTCTGAAAACACTCTACTGCTGCCCTTAAAATACTATCTTTAGTAGCCTTGCTTCTAAGCTCCTGTTTCATTTTATTTTACATTAAATATTGATTGAAAAACTATAAAACTGTCTTTGCAATATATTTTCTCAAATTGTCAAATTTTACCAAATAATTATTTATAATATTTTTCACTTCTACATCTGAATCCGAAATATAATAAACTGCAGGGCCACTTCCAACCAGGTTTAAAGGGTTTATATCTATTTTTTTAAAAAGTTCCTGCCACTTCTCAAATTCTCTATTTTTTATATTATACATTATCTCAAAGGTGTTAACTAAAGAATTATTTATATCCAGTCCAATATTACCACTATTTCCATTATTACCCGCCCAACTATCAATATTTTCTAAAATAAACCGCGAGAGTAAAACTTCATTGTGGATTTTCTACATACAGGATAAAGGTATGAAGTACTTGGTAATATAAATTCTATAAAACTTACACAACTTTAAGAAAGCATGGCTAAAACTTTAATAAATAATAAAATAAGACCCCGTAAAATTTTTATGGGATCTTATTTTAAACTTAATTTGAGCCTTCGGTAGATGCTCTCAGGTAAAATATTTATCTTTCACCTTAAGCAGCTTTTCTTTTTTCCATGATACCAAGAACAACAATTACAAGACTAAGTACTAATACTATTATTGCAAATAATAGTGCTGATATATTTACAGCTGGAATTAAGACAAGAATACCCAGTATAGCCAGTATTATTCCAATAATAATGGATATGTTTTTACTCATTCTGCACCCCCCCAAAAAAATTTTTAAAAAATATTAATACAATCTTAATGTATGTATTTATAAAAGTCAATAATTCGAATTGCTTTA
>JAUVXY010000043.1 GCA_030603375.1 Actinomycetes bacterium
ATCAATAGATAATTTTTCAGAAACACCTCCTGAAAGATTTTATGCAAAAATGGAAAAAGATGATTATTTCTTTTACTGTGAGTATTTCTTTAAAGATTATGTGGATATGAAGATAGATGAAATTCTTTTATCTTCAGGTGATAAAAATTCCGATTACAGCCGAATTGATGATTTACTAAAAGCTGATACCGATATTATAAGTATTACCTACCAGATAAAACTCCCAGCCAGGGTAGTAAAAAGTAACGCTGATATTGTAGGAGATAACAATATAGCTATCTGGAATATAAAATATGGGGAACAGAAATATATATCTCTGGAAGGCAAAAAGACAAAATTTCTACCATACTTTTTAATTGTAGTTTTAGGAGTTATAGGGATTTTTATTATATTTATTATTTTTGCCCTTGTATTCAGCTCCAGAAGAAGCAGAACCGGCCCCAAAAATAAAAAGCCGTTTTATACTTATGATAATTATTTTAAGAAAGACAGATATTTCAGGTAGCGAGGCCAAAATTTTATATGAACAGCGAAATCCTAAAATTGATAACTCCTCTGAGTGAAGATAAAATAAAAAAATTAAGATCAGGGGATACAGTTTATCTTAGCGGCACCATTGTCGGGGCAAGAGACATGGCTCACAGACGAATGGTAAAAGCCATAAAAAATGGAGAGAAATTACCTGTAAGCCTTCAAAATGAGACAATATTCTATGTTGGTCCGTCTCCAGCACCCCCGGATAAAATTAGCGGGAGCATCGGCCCTACCACAAGCGCAAGAATGGATAGTCTAACAGAACCTTTGCTAAAAAATGGGCTCAAAGCTATGATAGGGAAAGGGAAGCGAAGTGAAGACTATAAGAAACTCCTGATAAAATACAGGGCTGTGTATCTGGTTACAATTGGAGGTGCTTCTGCATTCCTTTCTACAAAAGTAAAAGAAATTAAAAAAATAGCTTATAGGGATTTAGGCGCTGAAGCTTTATACAGCATAACTGTAAAAGACTTTCCATTGTTTGTAGCTTATGATATTTATGGTGGAGATGTGTTCAAATTAGCAGAAGCTGGCAGCAGGTAAAATAACTACCCGGAAAATATGTTTGACGAAGCTCTCCTAACAGAATGGCACCCCAGAAAGACTGCAAGCGGCAGTGTAGCCATGTGACAGGGTGCATATTCTATGTTGCACGACAGTGCAGTAGTCTTTCCCCCCAGGCCCTGCGGACCGATTCCGCTGCTGTTTATTTCCTTTAAAATCTTATCTTCCAGTCTCCTGTATCTTGTATCACTGCTCCTGACATTTAAGTTTCTAAAGACAGCTTTTCTTGCAAGCTTTGTGACCTCTGAAGATGTCGATCCTATACCAATTCCAACTACCCCGGGAGGGCAGCATTTTGTAACATTTTCCTTAACCACATTTACAACTTTTTCCAATATTTCTTCCTCACCCGATGAAGGGTTAAGCGTAAAAAGATATGAACAGTTCTCGCTGCCTCCGCCTTTTAGATTTATTTCTATAAAAATACCAGTGCCTGGAGCAAAACAAATATCAATAACAGCAGGGGTGTTGTTAAATGTATTTTTTCTATCAAATAATGGATCACTTACAATTGACTTTCGAAGATAACATTTTTCGTAAACTTCTGCCACTTCCTGATTTAAACAACTGTTTAGATTTGCCATATCTTCTGTGCAGACACCGGAGCCAATGGTTAAATTAATATATGCTGTTCCGCAATCCTGGCATAACGGCAGTCTCTCACGTCTGGCAATCTCTTCATTTTCTAAGATATAGTCCAGTACTTTTCTGGCAGTTGGATTTGTTTCTTTAACTCTAAATTTCTTTATAGCATCAACTATATCAGCCGGCAGATTGAAATTTGCCTCAATCAGCAGCTTTTTTACTTCCTTTGCTATATCTGAATTTTTTATTATTTGCATTTTTACCCGGACAAATATTATTTATACATAAATCCCAGGGCCTTCTTCCCTTTCTTATAACTCTGACTACTGGATACCCGCAGTGCTTGCATTTCTGTTCTGTTGTTAATATAAGTCCATTTTGTGGAAGAGAAAAAGTATTTGTACATTTTGGGTAGGCACTGCACCCTATAAATCTTTTTTTAGTTTTTCTTGAAGTCCTTATTATTAAATTTCCATCACAGTCTTTATCCATACACTTGCCTACAATAAGATCTTTCTTTATTCCATCTTTTATCTCCTGAGAAATTTCTTCTTTTCCATTTTTTAAATTAACCATAATATCTTTCAGCATTTCCCTGGACTTGTCTACTACTTCTTCCTTTGTTTGGTCACCGCTTGCAATCCCATCCATGTACATCTCAAGCTCTGAAGTCATATCAGGCGATGATATTTTTTCAGCATGTTTTTTAAGCATTTTTATAACAGCAACAGCTTTCTCGGAAGGAGTAAGCGGATTTCCATGTATATATCCTCTTTGCATTAGATTTTGTATAATTGTATGACGCGTAGCTTTTGTTCCAAGCCCAAGTTCTTCCATTTTTTCTACCAGCCTGCCCTGTGTATATCTTGAAGACGGTTTTGTCTGTTTGTCTAAAATCTCTTTCCCGGAAACCGTAAGTATCTGCTTAGCTTCCAGATCTGGGATAAAAACGTCTTCATGCTTAAAATAAGGATAAAACTTTGTCCATCCTAACTTTATAATATTAGAGCCATTGGCCCTGAACAGTTCCCCGCCTATATCTATATCAGCCGTTATGCTTTTGACTTCCGCTGAAGGAAGCAGGGTGCACATAAACCTTCTGACAATTAATTCATATAACTTCCAAACATCACTCTTCAGGTTTTTCTTTTCTGCCACTGACGTTGGATAAATAGGTGGGTGGTCTGTTGATCTTTTCTTTCCCCTGCTTGCTACAATCTTTTCCTGTGATATTACTTCCCTGCTCATTTCTTTAAATTCATCAGATTTATCAAACATTTTAGCTATTTCACTGATGCCTATAGAAGAGGGGTATACTGTATTATCAGTTCTGGGATAGCTTATATACCCGTTCATATACAAATTTTCAGCAATACTTATTGTCCTTGCAGCTGCAAATCCAATTGCATTGGCGATCACAATGAGAGAAGTGGTATTAAAAGGAGCAGGCGGTGCTAGCTTTCTGGTTTTTTCTGTTACCCCTAAAACAGTGCCGCTATCTTTTATATTATTATAAGCTTTATAGGCTTCATCTTTTTTTAAAAATCTTTTTTTCTTATGAGTTGCCTCGAATTCCTGTCCAGATTTTGTTGCAAGTTTTACATTAACTACCCAATACAGAATTGGAACAAAAGACTTTATTTCCATTTCTCTGTTAACTATGAGTGTTAGAGTCGGAGTTTGGACTCTTCCCACTGATAAATACTTATCCCATATCTGGAAGGAAGCAAGCGATATAAAACGGGTCAGGGTTGCACCCCATATTAGATCTATGTCCTGCCTTGCTCTGCCTGCGAAAGCTAAATTCAAATCTACTTTTCCCAATTTTGCAAATGCCTCGTTTATGTCTCTGGGTGTAATTGCAGAAAATTTTGCTCTTTTTACCGGTGCAAGGGAATTTTTTTCTTTAACTACCTGCCATGCATCATAGCCTATAAGCTCGCCTTCCCTGTCAAAGTCAGTTGCCAGTATGATTTCGCTTGTATCGTCAGCCATCTTTTTTAAAGCTTTTACATAATCTGCTTTCACTCTTGTTGACTTTTTACTGGCTGCTTTTTTATTTGTTGATTTTTCTTTAATTGGTACTTTTTCTATTCTGGCAGTTATCAGCTCCATGGGATCTACCTTAACCCAATTTGCATACTCTTTTGGATAGCCTACTTGCATTATATGGCCCCTGAGGCCCATGACCTTATAATCTTCATCCCCAATCTTAAAGCCATAAACAGGAACACCGCAAATTTTTTCTTCTGCCAGCCCATCGCCTGACAAAATCTTTGCTATTCTTCTTGCTGCTATTTCTTTTTCACTTATTATAAGCTTCAACTGTAAACTCCGGATCCTCTAAATTTATGTATAAAATACTGCGTAAATAAAATCATACCTGAATAGTTTCTGGATTTGAAATAATAACATTAAAAAATAAATAAATCCAAAATTTCATATTTTCTATCATTTTTACACAGGTAATAAACCAGTAAATCCTGTATTATAACTAAAGTCTATTATTTTGAGGTTATTTTTAATTCTTTTTTATTTAACAGATATTATTGTATAATTTAGCTTGATATTAAAAAATATTAAGTATTTAAAACCTATGAATAGTGATATAGAATTTGCTGATAGCATAATCAAATTAAAAAACAAAAAAGATGCCTTGATACTTGCACATAACTATCAGATAGGCGAAGTGCAGGATATTGCAGACTTTGTAGGGGACTCCCTGCAATTAAGCATAGAAGCCTCCAAAACTAAAAACAAAATTATAGTATTTTGCGGAGTGCATTTTATGGCAGAAACTGCAAAAATACTATCTCCGGAAAAGAAGGTGCTGCTGCCTGATACTAGCAGTGGCTGCCCAATGGCAGATATGATTACTGCCTCACAGCTTAGAGAGCTAAAAAACAAATACCCTGATGCAGTCGTTGTGTGCTATGTTAATTCAAGTGCAGAAGTTAAAGCCTTGAGCGATATATGCTGTACATCTTCCAATGCCGTAGGTGTAGTAGAATCTATTCCAGAAAATAAAAGAGTTATATTTATTCCAGACAAATACCTTGGAAGCTATGTTCAGAGTGAAACAAAAAGAGAAATGATCCTGTGGGACGGTTATTGTCCTGTCCATGTTCTAATTAATGTAAAAAGTATAATTCAGTTTAAAAAAGAACATTTGGATGCACCGGTTATTGCGCATCCAGAATGCACACCTGATGTATTAAATATGGCAGATAAGGTTACAAGCACCGGAGGTATGGTAAATTATGTAAAAAGATCCAGCAAAAAGGAATTTATAATAGGAACTGAGATTGGTATAATTCACAGACTTCAGAAAGAAAACCTCAATAAAATTTTTTATCCCGCTTCAAAACAGGCCATCTGCCCGGATATGAAACTTATAAATTTAGAAAAATTATTCTGGGCTCTTGAAGAAGAAAAATATGAAGTAAAACTTCCTGAAAAAATCCTGACAGGAGCCAGATCTTCTATTGATAAAATGATAAGCTTAACTTAAAAGTATGTTGCCAAGATTTATAGTAGACCCATCATTATGCGAAAAGATTTACGATTACTGTGATTGCATCATTGTTGGCACAGGAATTGCAGGTCTTTCTACAGCTATGAGAATATCAAAATATACCGGGATAAAAATATTTACCAAAAGCTCAATGTCTGAATCAAATACATGGTATGCACAGGGTGGAATGGCTGCAGTTATAAAGAAACCTGACATGTGGAAAAACCATTACGAAGACACGGTTAAGGCTGGCCAGGGTCTCTGTGACAAGAAGGCTGTAGAAATTTTGGTAAAAAATGCTCCCAAAATGATAGAAGGGCTAATTGAAATTGGTGTAAATTTTGACATTTCTGAGGGAGAAATTAGTTTAACTACTGAGGGTGGGCATAGTTTTCCACGGATACTCCACTCAGGTGGAGACGCAACGGGAGAAGAAATTGAAAAAAAATTGGTAAATTATACTAAAGGACTAAAGAAAGTTGAAGTTTTTCCTGAGTACTTTGTTTTAGACATATTAACTTATAACAACAGGTGTATTGGTATTATTGGAATAAATACAAATACGAACACAATAGAAATACACCCGGCATCCAATGTTGTAATTGCAAGCGGTGGAATTGGGCAGCTTTACGAACTTACTACAAACCCTTCTATTTCTACAGGCGACGGAATTGCTGCAGCTTATAGGGCAAGTGCAGAAGTCAAGGATATTGAATTCATTCAATTTCATCCTACAGTATTTAAAACCAGAGACGGCAAGCTGTTTTTGATAAGCGAAGCATTAAGAGGCGAAGGAGCTTATCTCAGGGATTGTAATAAAGGTAGGTTTATGCTGGGAAAACACAAGAGAGCAGAACTTGCTCCAAGAGACATAGTGGTAAAAGAAATGGTAAAAGTAATGAAAAACACCAGTTGTGATTTTGTTTATTTGGATGCAACCCATCTGTCAGAAAGCCTTCTGAAAATACGTTTTCCAAATATTATTTCTAAACTGAAAGAGAATGGGTTGGATTTGAAGAACGACTTAATAAAAATATCTCCTGCCGCTCATTACCTCAACGGAGGGGTAAAAACTAATTATGCAGGATTAACAAATATAGACGGTCTCTACTGTTGTGGCGAAGCCGCTGCCACAGGAGCTCATGGAGCGAACAGGCTCGCAAGCAATTCCCTGATTGAAGGTTTAGTTTTCGGTTGGAAAATTTATGAAAATATTACCACCTCTCTGAATAAAAAAACTGAAAAAACAAAAAAGGAAATAATTAGTGACATAATTAAGCTAACTGGTAAAAACAGTAAAACCACCCTGGCTCTGTCAAAACAAAAAAAAGGAATGGAATGTAAAAAAATAAAAGAATTGGATATAAAATCTCTCATAGCTGACTTCAGACATATGATGAGCGAGAAAGTTGGTATATTAAGAGACAAAAAAAGCCTAAAAGATGCGCAGGATTTTATAGATTCTCATATCAGTATTAGCCGTCTTTACAATAAGAGAGATAAAGATACGGCAGAGTTAGTTAATATGCTGACTGTTGCTAAATTAATAGTAAAAGCTGCAAGTCTGAGGAAAGAAAGCAGGGGAACACACCAAAGAAATGATTTCCTGGAAAAAGATGACAGAAACTGGAAAAAACATATAATATTAAAAAAAGATAAGTTTTATTTTGAGCCAGTAAAATAAAGTTCTCAGGTTATAAATTATTAAAATATTATCTTTAACTAATTATCAAAAAATATGAAAAACAAAATTTACAAAAATGAGGTACTGGATATAATAAGAGCTGCAATCTCTGAAGATTTAGGTGGCTATGGAGATATTACTTCTAAATATTTAATATCCTCGGATGACAAAATATCATCTTATGTCATATGTAAAGAAAAGGAAGGCGCTGTGCTAAGCGGCTTAGATATAGCCTGTTATATTATGGAAGAAATTGATGCAAGCCTTGAGTTTAAAAAACTAAAACATGATGGCCAGAAGCTAAACTGCAAAGACAGGATTTGCACAATAAATGGGCCTGCACTGTCAATAATTAAAGCAGAAAGAACCTGTCTTAATTTTATCCAGCATATGTCCGGAATAGCAACCATAACTAATAAGTTTTCCACCATTGCTTCCCGCTATAATGTTAAAATTGCAGATACAAGAAAAACAAAACCACTCCTTAGAAAATTAGAAAAATATGCAGTATTGTGCGGAGGAGGCTATAACCATAGATTCGGACTTTTTGATGGAGTACTTATAAAAGATAACCATATCACAGCAGCAGGAGGAGTAAAGAAAGCTGTAAATAAAGTGAGGGACAAAATTCCGCACAGCTTAAAAATTGAAGTAGAAGTAAAAAATTTATCAGAGTTAAAAGGAGCTATGAGCTGCAAAGTAGATATAATTATGTTAGACAATATGGATCCCAAACAAGCAAAAGAGGCAGCTGCCATAGTAAAAAGAGAGATGGGAAGCTCTTGCCTGGTAGAAATCTCAGGCAATGTGAATTTAAATAATTTAGAAGATTACTGCAAAACAGGAATTGATTTAATTTCAGTAGGTTACATCACTCATTCTGCGCCTGCTGTTGATTTCTCATTAGAGTTTGTCTCATCTTAAATGCAGTTTCTTTTTAATTTCAGGAATTTTCTTTATAGCTGCTTTTCTCCCTCTCTCAATAATCTCGCTCCCGTGCACATAATCAAAAAACCCATAGTCTCCAACTTCTGGTTCTATTACTATGTCAGCATTTTTTAGATAACTTTTAATCATCTCTCTGTGTATTATATTAAAACTGATATCCAGTACAGAGTAAGCAGATAACCTGCTGCTTCCAGGTTTTCTTCTTTTAAATATACCAAATTTCTCTTTCTTTTTTCTGTTTGACTTTCCACTTTTCATGTTCTTTCCATAATTTGGCAAGTTGTACTTTTTATTTTTTCTATCCATATGCTCATACATGCCACTCAAAAACTCACTTTCTCTATTTTCCTTGCCAAAAACTATTGAAGAAGCAATAATAAAATCCACATCCAGGCTTTTAACAGCTTTCGTCGGAAGATTTTCAATAATTCCGCCATCAACAAGAACCATGTCCTTAAAGCGCACAGGATCAAAAAGACCCGGTATGGAAATAGAAGCCCTTACAGCTTCCCTTAATTTTCCTGAATTTAATATAACCTTTTTCTGCGTAATAATATCTGCTGCTACACAGCAAAAATCTTTCTGGCAATCTTCAAAAGTCTTATCACCTAAAAACTTATCCAATACCTCTTCTACTCTTTTACCATTAATTATTCCCATCCTATTAAAAGCAAAGTCAGTGAACAATAAAAAACTTTTCCAGTCCATGTCACTGACATAATCTTCTGCCTCTTTTAGGCTTACCTCTGAACAGTACAGCGACCCTATAATCGCACCCATGCTGGTGCCGCTCACAGCACTAATTTCTACTCCTAAACTTTCCAGAACTTCCAGTACACCAATATGAGCCAGCGCTCTTGCTGAACCTCCGCTTAGAGCTACTCCTATTCTTTTTTTTCTAAAAATTCTCATAATTAAATTATACTCTTGAAATTAAATGTTTTGCAGGGCCAATCTTATTGCCCCTCAAACTGGTTTTTTGATTAGAGGTTTAAAATTACTTCTTGCACTTAAAAACGCTCCCAGCAAGAACAAAATCAAATTCTTTATCTTCTTGTGTTGATATAAATTTTCAACTCTGAATTGCTATATTTGTTATTGTCATACAGTATAATATAATTTAGGTACTGGTATGACAAGTTTATTAAATAAATTCTGAAAATTGGCAGTGTTTGCTGGACAAAATTCGAACCAGATTATTGAAGATTTAATAGCAGCTAATAAATTAAAATTTGCTTAAAGTATTGATTAGACGGGATAGTAAACGAAGTTCAAATCAGGATTAGGTATTTATACTTAATTGGAAATAGCATAAAATTAATATCTGTTATAATATATAATTTCAAGAATAATAAGATATCTATTTAATAGTAATGAACAATAACTTTAAATTACCAACTGAATGGTTAAAACAAGCAGAATATGATATGGATACAGCTAAAGCAATGCTTAAAACTGGAAGATATATCTATGCTGTTTTCATGTGCCACTTGGCTATTGAAAAAGTAATTAAGGGAACTTATTCAAAAATAATTAAAAAAGATCCGCCAAAAACTCATGACCTTGTTTATCTTTCTGAATTGACAAGTTTGAACCTTGCAAAAGATCTTACAAAATTTTTAGATTCACTAAATGATGTAAGCATTCCAACCAGGTATCCAGATGAACTCGAAAAACTTGTTAAATAGTACAGCAAAGAAAGAACTAAAAAAATACTAAAGCAGACTGAGGAATTACTACAATGTCTAAAAGAAAAACTGCAATAATAAAAAAAACAATTGTTAAATTACTTGAAGAAAAGAGAATTAGTATAAATAAAATAGTTATATTTGGCTCATACCTAAAAAGTTCATTTGGGGAAGATAGCGATATTGATATTATTGTCGTTTCCAATGATTTTAGGGATAAAGATATTTTTGAGAGAGTAGAACTATTAAGTGGTTTGCATAGGGAATTTGTAAAAACAATTAAAAGGCCTTTGGATATAATGTATTATTCTGATGAAGAGTGGGAAGAGGGCCATTCATTGATTGTTAATTCTGCAAAGATGAATGGAGAATTAATATATAGTCAGAGCTAGTTGGCTGGGGAGCGAGGATTCGCACTTTAAGTAATTCAATTTAGTAAATAATATATATTGATAAAAGTATTCTGGTAGCCCCAAGTATTGAAATTTCGAACCATATTTTAAATGAATTAATGAAAATTAAAGAATTTTACAAGTCATGAATTTTAATCATATCAGCTTTCGGAATCATTAGTTAGAAAACCATCATCTGTAATTTTTATTAGTATGGTTGCTTCAGCTAGTACATTTATTCCAGT
>JAUVXY010000002.1 GCA_030603375.1 Actinomycetes bacterium
GTAATTTTTCTTGTTTCCGGTTCCAGGTAAAAATCTGTTTCAGTGTATCCAGCAAAGTATAAAGTTACTTCTACTGTATTGGGCAAGCAGGCATTTAAAAAGGGTAAAGCTGATATTAGGAAAAACAGAATTGCAAAAAAAGATAAAACTTTTATTTTTATCATATTTTTCTTCATTCCCGCCATTTCCTGCTAACAATTTTATTCTTATTTAAGATATTAGAATAAAATTTTATTTTTGTATAGAATTAAAAAATTGGTATTTTAAATCCCGAAAGCTTAATCGGTAAGACGTGTAAGGTAAAATTTTTATTACAAAATTATTTGCTAGATGCTATTATTATTTAAAGGCTAACCTCGGCAGGAATTTGCACAGGATTTGCTGTATTAACAATGTTTTGGTAAAAAATAATTAAAGACAAGTAAAATTTTTTTTATATTGTTTTTAAAGAGGCAGTTGATGGATAGAAAAAAAGCATTGCTTGTGATAGACATGTTAAATGATTTCGTGACAGATGGGGCACCACTTAAAGTTCCCGGAATTAAAACTATTATCAAACCTATTATTAGAGAAATAGAAAAGGCCAGGAGACAGAGATGCCCTGTTGTATATGTTTGTGACAGCCACAATAAAAATGACAGAGAATTTAAGATGTTTCCCCCTCATGCTGTTAAAAATACCGAAGGCGCAAAAATAATAAATGAACTAAAGCCGCAGGGGAGTGATATTATTGTAAGGAAAAGTACATATTCGGGATTTTTTAATACAGATTTGGATGGAATATTAAAAAAATTATTTGTGGAAAAATTAATTGCTACAGGATGCGTTACCAATATCTGTATTCTTTACACAGTTTCAGGTGCGGTGCTCAGGGGATATAATGTAGATGTTGTCAAAGATGCTGTAATTGGACTGAATAAAAAAGATCATAAGTTTGCCCTTGAGCAAATGAAAAATATTTTAAAAGTGAACATAGTATAAGGATATGCAAAGTGTTTTTTATTGCAGATGAACAAGACATAAAAAATGGCAAAGTAACCGATATTTACTTTAAGAGAACAGAGAAAATACTAAAAGCTAAAAAAATTGATGTATCGGTAAAAGCTGAAGTTTTTTTAAAAAGTTTCCCTTTGGGTTATAACTGGGGAGTACTTGCTGGAATAGAAGAAGGCCTTAAATTGCTTTCTTCTATTGGCGATATCTCAGTGAGATGTATGCCGGAGGGAACAGTATTTACAGATTATGAGCCTGTGATGGTTATAGAGGGCAAGTACTTAAACTTTGGAATTTACGAAACTTCCATATTAGGGTTCCTGTGCCATTCCAGCGGGATAGCTACTAAAGCTGCAAGATGTAAGTTAGCTGCAGGTGACAGGCCGGTATTTAATTTTGGGGCAAGAAGAGTACATCCTGCTGTAGCTCCAATGGTTGAAAGGTGTGCCTTTATTGGCGGAGCTGATGGAGTTTCTACGATTGCCGGTGCCGAAGCCATTGGGCTTGAGCCTGTCGGCACAATCCCTCATGCCTTAATTTTAATTATGGGCGATACTGTAAGGGCAACTAAGGCTTTTAACGAAATAATCAAACCAGGCGTTAACAGGATTTCCCTTATTGACACTTTTAACGATGAGAAGTTTGAGGCTATAAAAGTTTGCGAAGCGCTGGGTAAAAGTTTATTTGGAGTGAGACTTGATACTCCTTCCTCAAGAAGAGGAGATTTTAAGAAGATTCTTGAAGAAGTTAGATGGGAACTTGATATCAGGGGATATAAAGATATAAAGCTTGTAGTCAGCGGCGGGCTCGATGAAAATGATATCATCAAGCTAAATTGCATAGCAGATGCATATGGAATAGGGACATCTATAAGCGGAGCAAGAACAATAGATTTTTCCATGGATATAGTAGAGATTGAGGGCGAAAAGATTGCAAAAAGAGGCAAGATGTCAGGTGCCAAAAAAGTAATAAGATGCGAAAATTGTTTTACGGATAAGGTTGTTTTGGATGGTGTGGAAGCTTCTGATTATAGGTGCGAGTTTTGCGGAGGCGGCTACAAAGATTTATTTGTGGATGCTATAAAAAACGGAGAATTGGCATATGAATTTTTGCCTGCTTCAAAAATTAGGGAGAAAGTTTTAAACCAGTTTAAGTTTTTAGAGCTTTGACTATAAAATTCAGGAGGTAATATATGGGTGTAAAATTGTTTTTAATGAGACATGGGCAGACAGTTTGGAATTTAGAAGGCAGGTATCAGGGTGCCAAAGATACTGCTTTGACGGATGTAGGTTTAAAGCAGGCAGAACTTGCATCAAAATATCTATCAAAGGTTAAATTTTCATCTGTATACAGCAGTCCGCTAAAGAGAGCTATGGATACAGCAAATATTATAACTGCAAACAAAAATGCCTGTGTGGTGGTAAGAGAGAACCTGAAGGAAATAAATTTTGGTAAGTGGGAAGGGATGAAATTTGAGGAAATAAATGCAAAATATAAAGATGATTACATGGGATGGCTTGAAGACCCTTTTCAAAATCCTCCTACCGGAGGAGAAACCTTTGGATGTTTTACTAAAAGAACACTGGGAGAAATTAACCATATAATTGAGGCAAGCGATGACGGAACAAGCATAGCTGTTGTAACTCATGGCGGAGTAATAGTTTCTCTCCTGGTTTATTGGCTAAAAATACCTGTTTCAAGATGGAGATCTATCATACAAAGGCAGGGAGCAATAAATATAGTAGTGGTTGACAAAGGGTTCCCTTATATTTCACAGATAAATTATACAGGTCATCTGAATCCTGTATACAGCAACAATGAAGATAAAGTTATAGAAATTTATAGCAGCCTCAAGGATGATTGTTAAATTTATGTAACTTAGAAAATATGGAAAATTGAGATAAATAATTTTAATTGGAATAAGTATTAGGAGGTGCAGACAGATGGAAAATAATACAGAAGCAGCCGGGATAGCTGTGGGCAATATTTTTCAAAATTTAAAAAGCAATTGGATTAACATTGTAATAGTACTGGCAGTATTTTTAATTATTATTATTATCGTAAGGCTGGTTTCAAAAAGAATAAAAAAATTATTTAACAAGAAAATAAGCGATGAAAAAATTGAGATAAAAAAACGAACCTTTACTTTTACCAGTGTTGTGTCTAATTTAATTATAGTAGTAAGCGCTGTGTTTGCTGCTCTAATAATAGCCAGTGAATTAGGAATTGAGATTACTCCAATACTAGCTGGTGCCGGGGTGATGGGTATCGTTATTGGTTTTGGAGCACAAAGTTTTGTAAAAGATTTGATAAATGGGACATTTATGCTATTCGAGCAGTGGTTTCAAATAGATGATGTGATAACAGTCGGTGATACTTCGGGAACCGTAGAAAGGTTTAACCTGAGAACCACAGTGATAAGGGATATTGAAGGTACGGTTCACTATATTCCAAATGGTGAGATAACTAAATTAAGTAATCGTACACAACTATGGTCCAGAGCTTTAGTAGAGGTTAGTGTACATTATAAAGAAAATACAGATAGAGTTGTAGAAGTTTTAGAAAATATATTTGATGAGCTAATGGATGATAAAGGATACAGAAAAGTAATACTGGAAAAGCCAAAGGTGCTTGGAGATGGTGGAATAAGCGAGCTTGGAGACTCAGCAGTTAAGTTTAAAATAATATGTAAGGTAAAAGCTGGAAATCAATGGACAATTGGAAGACAGATAAGAAAGAGGATAAAAGATAAATTTGATCAGGAGGGTATAGAAATCCCGTATCCCTGCACAAATATTTATATGAGGAATGAAGGCTAAGCTATTCACAATACCTTATCATTTGATGTTTGCCTCAGGCAGGGTTTGTAGAATAGTGCCAACACAGACAAACAACAACACCAGATAAATAATTATTTGATTATTAGTTTTAAATGTTATAATATCCCATAGCGTAAAGCATTTAAAAAAAGAATAAAGCTTGACAACTAAATATTTAAATATATCATATTATGCTTCTGTTCTATTTAATGGGAATACATGATTAAGTAGAACCTAATTAACAAGTATTAGTCCATAGGGGGTTTGCTGTAAATGAGAAAATATGAATTAATGATTATATACGATCCTTCTCTCGAGGAGGATGGAGTCACAAAAGAGCTGTCCAAAACTATTTCCTTAATAGAAAAAGAAAATGGTGAAATTGTAGACAAAGAAATTTTGGGCATAAAAAAGCTTGCCTATTCTATAAAACACTTAGATAGCGGATACTACTGCTTACTCAATTTTGATTGTGACGATAAAGTCATTTCTGAAATAAATAGAATAAATAAAATTAATGACAAGGTTCTAAGGCATATTGTTACAAGAAGAAATGACTGAAATTAATTTTTAGGAATTAAATAATAAGAAGGTGGTAGGCAATGGCTCTTAGTGTAAATAACGTAGTTGTGCTTGGAAACCTGACGAGGGATCCAGAACTCAGGTTTACGCCTAACGGTACTCCTGTGGCAGGGTTTGGGCTGGCAGTTAATAGGAGATATCAGAACAAAAAATCTGGAGAGTGGGTAGAAGATACATCGTTTTTTAATGTTACTGTTTGGTTTAAGCTTGCTGAAAATTGTGCAGAAAGTTTGAGCAAGGGCGACAGGGTTCTTGTGAGTGGGAGGCTTTCACAAAGAGGCTGGGAAGATAAGGATGGACAGAAAAAATCAGTTGTAGAAATAATTGCAAGCGCAGTGGCCCCTAGTCTTGAATTTGCTTCATGCAAGATAGAAAAAAATCCAAAAATGGATGCAGGTAGTGTAACTTCCAGTGCTAAAACAAGAAATAATGAAAAAGAAGAACTTGATTTTACTGACGAAGACATACCATTTTAAAATTAAATTAACTAATATTAGTAAAAAGGAGTGGTACTGATTGGCTAAAAGAAGAAGTAGTAGAAACGAAAATAGAAGAGATAAAAGCGAAAATAACTCAAAAATGTCATTATTTAACTTGCGGCAGAGAAAGAGATACTGTTATTTTTGTAAACAAGGCATTGATCACATTGATTATAAAGAGGTAGCTTTATTGAGAAGATATATTTCAGACAAGGGTAAAATAAGGCCCAGGAGGGTAACTGGTAATTGTATTCAGCATCAAAAGAAAGTGGCTATAGCTATAAAGAGAGCAAGAGAAGTAGCACTTATACCTTATTTTAATAGATAATAGGTTAAAATTAATTAATGAATAATAAAAATTGAGATGTCCTTTGATAATTGATGATTTAAGCACTTCTAACATAAAAAAATTAAATCTTGCGCTGTTAATACTGGTTACATTTCTAAGCATGATCGCGACTATATTTTTACCGTTTTTTGGGTTTTTATGGTTAGCGATCCTGCCTATTCCTACGGCATTGCTGTTGCTTTCAGGAAGAAAGAGAGATAGTGCGATTTGTGCAGTACTGGGAATAGCACCTCTATTTTTTTTAGATTATATGCTGGGCATAGTTGCTCTAGTCCTGATAGCTGTTGTATCTTTTATATATAAAATTTATATTGATAGAGATAAAAGTGCATTGTTTGCTGTCGGAAATATATTTTTAGCTTTTTTCGGAATTGCAATATTATATATTTTAATAGCGTCAGTCTTAGGCGGCATTAATGTTGTAACCGAATTCTTTAAGAGTTATAGTGGCTATATAGATAACTTGCAAAATGATATTGTTATTAAAAAATACGCCAGTCTTGTGGCTATGGATGAGGTTCAATTTAATTCTGTTATAGAGCAATCTCAAAAACTTTTAAAGTTTATTCCATATTTGCTTCCTGGTGTCTGGATTGTATGCTGTATTTGCAGCAGCATTATGAATTATTTTATAAGTTCCATAGTTTTTAAGAAGCAAGGTATAAACATTAAATCCTCTTTAGCCTTTAAGAAATGGGACATTCGATGGTATTATTGCTGGGGAATTATAATTGGGTTAATATTGGTTTTGATACCTAATTTTAATGCAAGTTTAGACATGTTTGTTGATGTGGCCGGCTATAATTTTTTAATTGTATTTGGATTTCTATATTCTGTAATCGGGGTATCTGTGATAGTGGGAATTTTTGATAGGTTTAACATACCTATTGTGTGGAGGATAATGATTTTTATTATATTTGGCATGTTTGTTGTTTTTATCTTTATTTTGCCTGTTATCGGACTTATAGATATATGGGCCAATTTCAGGAAATTAGATAGAGGTTAAAAAATCTTGAACAGAGAATAGGAGAGAAAATTGAAAATTATATTAACTAAAGACTTTGAAAATTTAGGAAGCCTGGGAGATATACTGGAGGTTAAAGATGGCTATGCTAACAATTTTTTAATACCCAGAGAAATAGCTGTATGTGCAACTAAAGGTAATATCAAACAGATGGAAATTGTGAAAAAATCTGTAATGAAAAAAGAAGCTAAGAATATTGAAGAAGCAAAGCAAATTGCTGAAAGATTGGAAAATCTTGAACTTAGTTTTAAGGTTAAGACGAGTTCAGAAGGGAAGCTTTATGGTTCTGTAACCAGCAAAGATATTGCGGATAGAATCTTTAAGGAGAGAAAAGTTGAAATAGATAAAAAGAAGATAGAATTTGAAGGTCCCTTGAAAGAAGTCGGATCGTATGATGTTGTAATAAGGTTATATAAGGATGTTAAAAGTAATGTCAAAGTTACGTTAGAAGGCGATAGCAAGTCAAAGGAAGGTAAAGAAAAATCTGAAGCCGAAGACCTTTCGAAAGAAAAAGATGAACACGGAAAAGATTCAGGCAATAAGGATGAAACCGGGGATATCAAAGAGCCAGCAAAAGAAAAAGATGTTAAAGCGAAAAAGAAAAGTAAGTCTTAGGGACTGAAAATTGTTAAGAATAAAAAATTACAGGGGAGTTTAAAAGAACTTAATTAAAAATGAAGGGGCAGGCAAAAAAAGAAATAAAAGTATTTCCTTTAGACACAAGTAAGCTGGGAAGGATACCTCCATACAATGTAGAAGCTGAGGAATCTCTTTTAGGTTCGATGCTTATTTCAAGAGAAGCAATAATTTCTACCATTGAGATTATTAGCGAGGAAGATTTTTACAGGAGAGCAAACCAGGAAGTATTTAAGGCAATAATAGAATTATATGCAAAAGGGGAACCTGCGGATCCAATTACTATCGCAGATTATCTGGAGAAAAAAGGGTTGTTGGATGAAGTTGGCGGTAAGACGTTTATACATTCACTTATAAGCAATATTCCGCTTGCATCTAATGTGCAGTACTATGCTAAGATTGTAAGGCATAATTCAATTTTGAGGAAACTTATATATGCAGCTACAGAAATAGCAGCAATGGGATATGAAGTTCCGGAGGATTTAAATTCCACAGTAGATAAGGCCCAACAATTAGTATTTTCAATTTCTCAGGATTTATATTCAGATACTAAAAACAGTAAATTTGCTTCAATTAAAGATGTGCTTTCAGAAGTTTATGAACAGGTCGAAAGTATGTACGAAAAGAAATCCATGATAACGGGTGTTCCAACCGGCTATACGGATTTTGATCGTAAAACCTCTGGCTTCCAGGGTTCAGATTTAATTGTTTTAGCAGCAAGGCCCGGAATGGGGAAGACTTCATTAGCTTTAGGAATAGCAAAACATGTGGCATTGGAAGAAAAATTGCCGGTAGCGATATTTTCGCTGGAGATGTCCAAACAGCAGATTGCACAAAGAATGATGTGTGCAGAGGCAAGGATAGACCTGCAAAGACTTCGTTCAGGCAACTTAAGGGACGATGAATGGCCAAAACTTGCAAGAGCTATTGAAAGGCTGGCTGAGAGCAAAATGTATATTGACGACGCTGCTTTTTTAACTGTAATGGATCTGAGGGCGCGAGCCCGTATGCTTGTAAGTACATACGGCATAAAACTTTTGATTGTTGATTATCTTCAGCTTATGCAGTCCGGAACTAATTATAGAGGGAATAGAGTGCTGGAAATTACAGATATATCAAGAAATTTAAAAAGTATTGCCAAGGAATTAAAAATTCCTGTTGTTGCAGTATCACAGCTTTCAAGAGAAGTAGAAAAAAGAGAAAATAAAAGGCCTAGTTTGTCAGATCTCAGGGAGTCGGGAGCAATAGAGCAGGATGCAGACTTAGTGGTGTTTATATATAGAGATGATTATTATGATGAAAACAGTGAGGACAGGGGTAAAGCAGAAATAATCATAGCAAAACATAGAAATGGACCAGTAGGTAAAATTAATTTGAAATTTTTCAATGAATATGCATTATTTTTAAATTTGAGTCAACCATACCAGGATGAAACGGAGGGTTAAATATTATGTCTGCTGTAGTTATAATAGGTTCACAATGGGGAGATGAAGGCAAGGGGAGGATTATTGATTTGCTCTCAAACCATGTGGATATGGTTGTAAGGTTTCAGGGTGGCGATAACGCTGGCCATACAGTAGTTTTAGGTGATAAAAAGTTTAAACTTCACTTAATACCATCAGGGATATTATATCCTGATGTTATATGCGTAATTGGCAATGGAGTAGTTATAAATCCCGAGGTATTAATAGCTGAACTGGATGATTTAGAAAAGAAAGGTATAAATATCAGCAACTTGCGAATTAGCTGTAATGCGCATCTTGTTATGCCGTATCACATAGTTTTAGATAAAGCAGGGGAGCATCGGTTAGGCAAGTCAAAAATAGGCACTACTCATAAAGGCATAGGTCCTGTGTATGAAGACAAAGCATCGAGATCCGGCATAAGAATACAGGATTTACTTGATCCAAAAATATTTAGAACCAAGCTGGAAGAATCTCTAAAATTCAAAAATGCTGTGATCGAGAAAGTGTACAATATGGAACCGCTGGATTTAGAAGAGATTTTTACAAAGTATAGAAAGTATGCTGATAGAATTGAAAAATATATAGTTGACACTTCATTTTTAACAAATAAAGCCATTAATGAAAACAAGAAAGTACTTTTTGAGGGCGCGCAGGGAACCCTTCTTGATATTGATCACGGAACCTATCCTTTTGTTACTTCTTCATCCACTATCTCCGGAGGAGTCTGTATTGGTGCCGGTGTCGGTCCTGGCAGAATAGATGAAGCAATTGCCATTACAAAAGCTTATGTTACAAGGGTGGGATCGGGACCGTTCCCTACAGAGGAAGAGGGCGACATTGGAAATTACCTGAGGAAAAAAGGTGTTGAATATGGGACTACAACCGGGAGGCCAAGAAGGTGCGGATGGCTGGATATTGTTGCCTTAAAATATTCGGTGATGATAAACTCTATAGATAGCATAGTTATAACTAAATTAGATGTACTTAGCGGTCTTAAAAACATTAAGATTTGTACTGGTTACAAACATGGAGGCAAAATTTATAGCAGTCTTCCCCCTCATCAGACTATACTGCATAAGTGTGAGCCTATTTATGAGGAGTTTAAAGGATGGGACGAGGACATAAGCACGGTAAACAACTTTGGGGAACTTCCTGAAAATGCCCGGAGCTATATAGAAAAAATAGAGGGAATGCTCAAGGTGCCCGTATCGTTAATTAGCGTAGGTGCAGAAAGAAGTCGCATTATTGTAAGGGACGAAAGTCTGGTGCAGAGACTATTTAAGCAAAAAAGGCGTTCCGCTCTTACTGTTTAACTATATCATGATGGGAGTTTTATGAAGGTGCTGGTTATTGGCAGCGGCGGCAGGGAGCACTGCCTTGTATGGGAAATTTCAAAAAGCAAGCTAGTAGATAAGATATATGCAATTCCCGGAAATGCGGGAATGGAAAAATTAGCAGAATGCCTTAGCATGGATATATCAAGCAGTAATTTCGATGATATATTAAAGTTTGTTGAGGATAAAAAAATAGATTTAACAGTTGTTGGGCCTGAAACTCCTCTTGTTAACGGGATTGTTGATAATTTCAAAAGCAGGGGTTTCAAAATATTTGGTCCTGACAGGAAAGCCTCAATGCTTGAGGGGAGCAAGGTTTTTACCAAGGAACTTCTTCAAAAATACAATATACCCACTCCAGATGGAATTTTTTTTAAAAAAGAAGATTACGAGGATGCTGTTTATTTTTTAAAGAAAAAAGGAGAGGATAAATTTCCTGTAGTAATAAAAGCAGATGGCCTTGCTGCTGGCAAGGGTGTAATTATTGCTGAAAACAAGGAGCAGGCCATAGAAGCAGTGAAGGATTGTTTTGTTAGAAACAAATTTGGGGGCTCTGGCGATAGGATAATAATAGAGGATTTTTTGAGTGGATTTGAAGTATCACTTCTTTGTCTTTGTGATGGCAGCAATATAACTCCTATGATTTTGGCTCAGGATTATAAAAAAATTTATGAAGGGGATAAAGGGAAAAATACAGGAGGGATGGGAAGCTATAGCCCTGTACCTCTTGTAAACAAAGGAATATACGAAAAAATTCTAAGCAAAATTATGCATCCTGCTTATAATGCATTAATTAAAGAAGATATCAGATATCAGGGTGTCCTTTACGGAGGGCTGATTATAGCAGACAATGAGCCTTATCTGCTGGAATATAATTGTAGATTTGGCGACCCTGAAACACAGGCAATACTTCCAAGGCTTAAAGAAGATCTTGTGCCCCTGCTTATTGGTTGTGTTGACGGAAGTTTGGGTAAAAAGAAACTAATCTGGGACACTAACAAATGTGTCTGTGTTGTGATTGCCTCGAATGGTTATCCCGAAAGCTCATCAAGCGGAGATATAATTGAAGGTCTTGACAGTCTGAATAAAAGTGACGATATAGATATTTTCCATGCAGGTACGAAGAAGAGTAATGGAAATATCGTTACAAATGGCGGCAGAGTGTTGGGAGTGGTTTCCAAAGCTGATAGTTTTAAAGAATGCAGGCAAAAAGTATATTCAGCAATTGAAAATATAAAATTTAATGGAAAGCAGTACAGGAGAGATATTGCTTTAAGAGCAGAAGGGATGGATCAAAATGAACTGTAGCAGTAAAATTGTCTCTATAGTAATTGGTAGTATATCTGATAAAGAAATAATGAGAAAAGCTTCAGATGTTTTAGAAGAATTTGATGTAGGGTTTGAAGTAAACGTGCTTTCTGCTCACAGAATGCCTAACAGAACTTCTGAGTTTGCAAAAAATGCTGAGAGCCGGGGTATAGAGGTAATTATCGCTGGCGCAGGCAAAGCAGCACACTTGCCGGGTGTGATTGCTTCTTATACGACCATTCCTGTTATTGGAGTTCCCATAATGACCAAAGATCTGCGCGGGATAGATTCCCTACTGTCCATGGTGCAGATGCCTTCAGGAGTTCCAGTTGCTTGTGTGGCTATTGATAATGCAAAGAATGCAGCATTGCTTGCACTAGAAATATTGTCTTTAAAGTATGAGGACATCAATAAAAAATTGAAGAAATATAAAGCAAGTTTGGAAAATCCGGGGAATCTGTCATCAGGTTAATAAAATATGGCTACTTCAATTAAATTTTTATAGATCACACAGAAAAAAATGACGGCAAAATAGTTTTGACATCTAATATCTCATACCCTATAATACCTCAAAAATGAACTATTCTTTTCGCCAGGAATTAGTTAATAATAATTTCTTATACTGTGGTGTTTATGATAAAGTTTGGAGGGAAGTTCCATGAAGCAATATCACTTAACAAAAGAAGGATATGAAAATTTATTAAAAGAACTGGATGACCTCGTAGAAAACAAAAGGAAGGAAATCGCCGCAAGATTAAGGGAAGCAAAAGATTTTGGAGAGCTGAGCGAGAATCCTGAGTATGATTATGCTAAAAAAGAGCAGGCATTTGTGGAAGGAAGGATAGAACAAATTAATGAAATTTTACAAAATTATATCATTTTAAATGAAAACAACGGTAGAGATATAATAGCTATTGGCTCAACAGTAGCAGTCAGGGATCCGGAAGAGAAAAAGAACAGGAAGTATAAAATAGTAAGTTCAGTAGAATCAAATCCTGAAGAAAATAAAATTTCAGATGAATCGCCAATGGGGATGGCCCTTTTAGGCAAGAAAATAGGGGAAGAAATAGCATTTAAAGTGCTGAACAAGGTAAGAAAGCTTAAAATAATTGATATAATCTGACGAAACATGCTATATATACCAAAAAATATATTTATACTTATAAAATTTAACTATTAAAACTGGGACAATGAAGACTGAGAATAAAATTACAGAACTAAATGCAGAGTACCTATTAGAACTGGAAGAGCCATTAAGTGAGCCGCTAAAGGTAAAGCTTGGTAAAGTAAAAGCCTTGAAAGAATCAGGAGAGGTTATTTACAAAAAAAACTATGCCGGAAGGGTATGTATAGGGGATATAAGGAAGAGATATTCTTCTCTTGAGATAGGTCACAAAACAGAAAGTACCTTCAAGATTGCTGGCAGGGTTATGATCTTTAGAAAACACGGGAAGGCCACCTTTGCTGATATGAGGGATTTCACAGGAGAAATCCAATTATACGCTAATTTAAAAAATATCGGTGAAGAGGAATATAATAAGTTTTTGGATTTGGACATTGGTGACTGGATAGGTGCAGAGGGAAACATTTTTAAAACACGAACCGGAGAGCTTTCACTGAGTATAACTAATTTTGTGCTTCTCAGTAAGACTATCCGCACGCTTCCTGAAAAATGGCATGGGCTCAAGGACAAAGAGTTAAGATACAGACAAAGATATTTGGACTTCCTGATGAATCCTGATGTTAAAAAAACTTTTTTGAGTAGAATTAAAATAATAGAAGCCCTAAGAGAGTTTCTAAAGGGCAATGGCTTTTTAGAGGTTGAGACTCCAATGCTCCATCCAATTCCCGGAGGAGCTGCTGCTCGCCCTTTTGCTACGCACCATAACGCTTTGGATATTGATCTATATTTAAGGATAGCCCCGGAATTGTATTTGAAAAGACTGATAATTGCTGGGTTTGAAAAGGTATTTGAACTGAATAGGAACTTCAGGAACGAAGGGATCTCTTATAAGCATAATCCGGAATTTACGATGTTGGAATTTTATCAGGCGTTCTCGGACTACAATGATTTAATGGATTTAACAGAGGAACTGATTAAATTTGTGGTACAGAAAACTTTGGGCAATCTAAGTTCAAATTACAGAGGAAACATCATAAATTTTGAAGGAGCATGGCAAAGAAAAACAATGATTGGTGCAATCTATGATTTTGGAGGAATAAAATTAAGTTTTGACAGCAGTATTGAGGAACTAACTTCAATAGCTGAAAACCTGGATTTAAAAATAAATAAAGACTATGGCAAGGGTAAAATTATTGAAGAAATTTTTGAAGCTGTTGCTCAGCCTAAATTGATACAGCCTACCTTTATTAAAGATTACCCAATAGATATTTCCCCGCTTGCAAGGAAAAAATCTGAAGATGTAAATTTAACTGAGAGGTTTGAACTTTTTGCAGGAGGAGAAGAAATAGCAAATGCTTTTTCAGAGTTAACTGACCCTGCAGAACAGCTGCAAAGGTTTAAAAGACAGGTAAAAAGTAAAGATGATGAGGAAAGAGTTACCGGTAAAATTGATGTTGATTTCTTAAGAGCTCTTGAATATGGAATGCCTCCAACAGGCGGAGAGGGAATTGGCATTGATAGATTGGCTATGATTTTGACTGATAGCAATTCAATTAGAGATGTGATACTATTTCCTCTCATGAGAGCTGAGAACGATTAATAGTCCCAAGCCTATATTCGTTAGTATTTGACATAAAAAGTGATATAATTTAGCTGTCTACTATAATTTAGAAAACCAGAGCAAGGGACTTCAGATGATTTGTGATAGTTGTGGCAAAAACAAAGCAAACATTCATTTAATTAAAGCTATTAACAATCATGATGCTAAAAAAATGAATTTATGCAATGATTGTGCAAAAAATTTGTTATTTTCTGCCGGCGAAAGCTTTTTCAGCGATCTGGCTGAAATTCTTTCCAGTATACTTGAAATTGATGTTAAATTTTATAGGGGCGATGAGAATAAAAAATTTTTTGACAGTATTGATTGGATTGACGACAAGAAATGTCACTATTGCGGTACAGATTTAAAGACCATAAAAAAGATTGGAAAAGTTGGGTGCCCAAACTGTTATGATGAATTTAAGGATGTCATTTATCCTTTGATAAAATCTATTCATGGAAAAATTGGGCACATGGGTAAGGTGCCGTGCAACAGCAGTAAGAGATTGAAAAACGAAAAGATTTTAAGGGATTTAAAGTTTGAGCTTGACGAAGCGGTAATTATAGAAAATTTTGAGAGAGCAGCACAATTGAGAGATATGATAAAAAAAATGCAGAAAAAATTATATAAATCAAGCAGCAGGTAATTAAAAAGATGGGTAAAACAAATTTATTTTCAACAATGTGTAAAAACAGTGATGTTGGAATGAAAACCAGCAAAGATGCCAGAAGTAAAATTATTTTAACTACGCGAATACAACTGGCAAGAAATCTTTCCGGCCATAAGTTTGGAAGTATAAGCAGCAATCAAGAAAAAAATGATATATTAAATTTAATTATAGGTGTGGCCAGCGGTATAAAAGAATTAAGCGATTATAAATTTTATACAGTTAATAAATTGACAAAAGTTCAGAGAAGACTGCTCGTAGAAAAACACTTAATGAGCCCAGGAATGACCAGTAAAATGCATGGGAAAGGAGTACTGGTAAAATCTTGTCCTGGCAACAATAGAAAATCTGTCTCAATAATGATAAACGGAGAAGATCATCTGCGAATTCAATGTGTATCCCAGGGCTTGAATGTCAGGGAGTCATGCAAGGAAATAATGAGAATAGAGAAGAAGTTGGAAAAAAAGTTAACTTTTGCCTTCAGCAGCAAATTGGGATATCTTACTGCTTGTCCGGTGAATTTAGGCACTGCTCTTAGGATTTCAGTTATTGCTCATTTGCCCGGGTTGGTGATGAGTTCAGAAATAACAAATTTCATTAATAACTTAACTAATGTAGGTTGCAGAATTGTAGGATATTTTGGGGAAAACTCTGAAATTGTTGGAAATTTATTCCAGATATCCAGCAGGGCTACTCTTGGCAGGAGTGAAGAGGATATAGTTGAAGAAATGAATGCAATTTGTTTAAATATAGTTGACGAAGAAGAAAAATCAAGGCAAGCATTAAAAGCAAATCACCTTGTAGACATGGAAGATAGTGTGTACCGCTCATATGGTGTGTTGAAATACGCAAAGATGCTGTCATACGAAGAGTCGCTTGAGCTTTTGTCAATGGTTGAATTAGGCATGGAACTTGGTATTGTTAAAAATGTAAAAAAATTTAATTTTAGCAAGCTTGTTAACATAATTGGAAATTCACACATAATGCTTAGTATGAAAAAGGATAGGAAGTTAAGAGAAGACGAGGTAGATTTTATCCGTGCTAATGTGATTAGGGAGAAAATTTTAAAGAGGATTAGATAATATGTTTGAGAGATTTACTGAAAGAGCAAGAAAAGTAGTAGTTAAAGCCCAGGACGAAGCAAGATTTTTAAAACAAAATTATATTGGCACAGAGCATCTGCTGCTCGGAGTAATAGATGAAAAGGAAGGAGTTGCAGCCAAAGTACTGGGAGAGCTTGGTGTTTCCTTTAAGAAAATTAGATCTGAAGTAAAGAATGCTGTGACTGAAGGGACATCACAATCTTATGAACATATCCCATTTACACCAAGAGCTAAAAAAGTTTTGGAATTGTCATTAAGAGAAGCGCTGCAGATGGGACACAACTATATAGGTACGGAACACATACTTTTAGGACTTCTCAAAGAAGGGGAAGGAGTAGCTGCGAGAGTGTTAAATGGTTTGGGTGTTGATTTAGAGAACGCAAAAAATAAAGTAAAAGAAATTTTAGGAAGATATCCACTTGATGCATCACACAGTAATTTGAATGCTGGTAAAACACAGAGAAAAGAGCCCAAGATGCTTAACAGGTATGGGAGAAACCTAACTTTGTTGGCAAAGGAAGGTAAGCTGGATCCTGTAATAGGCAGAAAGAAAGAAATTGGAAGAATGGTGCAAATTTTATCCAGAAGGACTAAGAATAATCCTATTTTAGTTGGTGAATCAGGTGTAGGGAAAACAGCTATTGTAGAAGGACTAACACAATGTATAATATCTAACGAAGTACCCTCAAACCTGCGGAATAAGAAAATTTTTACACTTGACCTTGGTGCTCTTGTAGCTGGTGCAAGGTATAGAGGAGACTTTGAGGAAAGACTTAAAAAAGTGCTGGAAGAGATAAAAGATGATGGAGATATTATGCTTTTCATTGATGAGATACATACAATAGTGGGTGCAGGAGCTGCAGAAGGCGCTATTGATGCTGCAAGTATTTTAAAGCCCATGCTGGCTCGTGGAGAAATTCAAACTATTGGCGCCACCACTGTTAACGAATACCGCAAATATGTTGAAAAAGATAAAGCGCTTGAACGCAGATTTCAGCCAATATATGTAGATGAACCATCTGTGTATGAAACAATTGAAATTCTAAAGGGAATTAGAAAGAAATATGAAAAATTCCACGGAATTGTCATTACTGATGGAGCCATAACTGCTGCAGTAAGATTGTCTCACAGATATATTTCAGATAGATATCTGCCGGATAAAGCCATAGATTTGATGGACGAAGCTTCTTCAAGGGTTAGAATAAGGGCGCTGACTACCCCGCCAAAGATTAAGGATATAGAAGCAGATATTGAAAAAATAACTCGTGAAAAAGAGAATGCTGTAAAATCACAGGACTTTGAAAAGGCAGCCCAATTTCGTGACAAGGAAAAACAATTAATACAAGAAAAAAGAGAAGCAGAAGGGAATTGGGGCAAAATAGGAAAAACTAAAAGAGAAAGTGTAAACGAAAATGAGATAGCGGAAGTGTTGTCAAGCTGGACAGGTGTACCTGTTTATAAGTTAACAGAAGCTGAATCAGGAAGGCTGTTAAAGATGGAAGAAGGTTTGCACAGGCGAGTTATTGGTCAGGATGAAGCTATTAAAACTGTTTCAAAAGCTATAAGAAGATCGCGTTCAGGCCTTAAGGATCCAAAGAGGCCCATAGGTTCATTTATATTCATGGGACCTTCTGGTGTTGGCAAGACAGAGCTGGCAAAAACAATAGCAGAATTTCTATTTGGGAAAGAAGATGTCCTAATGCAAATAGATATGTCAGAATATATGGAGAAGCACTCTGTTTCAAAATTGGTGGGCTCTCCACCGGGATATATTGGTTACGATGAAGGCGGACAGCTTACTGAAATGGTAAGAAGAAGACCTTATAGCGTGATACTGCTGGATGAAATTGAAAAAGCTCATCCGGATGTATTTAATATATTGCTACAAATCTTTGAGGAAGGCCGTCTTACTGATTCACAGGGCAGAAAAGCAGATTTTAAAAATGCTGTGATAATAATGACGTCTAATCTGGGGGCCAGGGAGATACAAAAAAATACACCACTGGGATTTAAAAAAGCAGACAGTGAAGCTCTTTCTTATGAAAATATAAAATTTAAGGCGATGAGCGAGCTGAAAAAGACATTCAGACCTGAATTTTTAAATAGGATTGACGAAGTCATAGTATTCCATAAATTGACAGAGCAGCAGGTTTACAAAATTATAGATCTAATGATTTTAAGAATAGAACAGCAGCTTGAGCTCCAGGGGCTGACAATAGAATTAACTAAAAGTGCCAAGGAGCTGTTGATTAAAAAAGGATATGATGCTTCAATGGGTGCAAGGCCCATGAGGAGATGCATACAAAATTTAATTGAAGACCCTGTCTCTGAAAAAATAATAAGTGGGGAATTAAAACCAAATAGCAAAATTATTGTAAGTTCTGAGAACGGTGAAATAAAGCTTGACATCAAGAGAGCCAGCAACAATATGGCTAAGGTTTAGGTCTAATTATTTATTAATTATATTTATTATGATAACAAGATGAACGAGAAGGAAGAATTATTATTATTAAGTTGTTTAAAAAGGATTGCACCCGGAACAAAACTTCGTACAGGCATAGAGTATATACTTCAGGGTAAAACCGGAGGGTTAATTGTAATTGGAGATTCAGAAGAAGTATTAAAGTTGGTCAATGGCGGATTTTATATAGGTTGCAATTTTTCACCTGCCAAGTTTTATGAATTAGCTAAAATGGATGGCGCCATAATTCTTAGCACCGATGCTAAAAGAATTTTGTATGCAAATACCCATCTTTTTCCAAACCCGGAGATTTTAACAACAGAGACTGGCACCAGGCACAGAACTGCTGAAAGAGTAGCAAAACAAACGAGAACTTTGGTGATATCAATTTCTCAAAAAAGAGATGTAATAACCATATATATTGACAATATTAAATACATGCTTGAGGAACCAAGACTGGTGCTATCAAAGGCTAATCAAGCACTTCAAACACTGGAAAAATTTAAACATGGATTGGACCATCTTACTTTTAATCTAACATTAAGAGAGCTGGAAGACATAGTTACCCTTTTTGATGTAGTTAGCGTGCTCCAAAGGTCGGTTATAGTACAAAAAACAGAAAAGGAAGTAAGGAAGTATATTTATGAGCTGGGAGTAGACGGAAGACTTCTCAAGATGCAGGTTGAGGAATTAATGACAAATGTGGTTGATGAAAGTATTAAGATTATAAAGGATTATATTAATCCTGAAAGTAATTTAAAATCAACTGAAGTAAGAAGAAAGATAAGAAAATTAAGTTCCGACGTGCTTCTCGATCAAAATTATTTAGCAGAGATTTTAGGTTATAAAGTTGACGGAGATTTGAGAGAATTTAGTGTGAATGCCAAAGGGTTCAGGATTATTTCAGAATCCAGAAGACTCCCACTGACAGTGGTTGAAAATTTAGTTGACAAATTTGATAGTTTAAAAAACATCCTGGATGCCGGTGTTGATGAATTATCCGAAGTTCCCGGTATGGGTAAAATGAGGGCTAAATCTTTGCATGACAGGTTAAAAAAGTTCTCAGAGTATTATTTGTATAATGAGCTACATAACAGCAATAGTGAAGGAATAGCTCAAAGGTTTAAATTGTGATTTTTTCAAAAACTAGCAGTGGCAATGACTAATGAGTGTAGCAATAATTACAGCAGCTGGAAGGAGTACCAGGCTAAAGGGTAATATTAGTAAGCAGTTTATGAATATATATGGCAAGCCAGTACTTGCGCGCACCATTGAAGCTTTCCAAAGTTCCCAAAAAATAAAAAAGATATATGTAACGGTGCCTGGCGGCTATTTGAAATTTTGTAGAGAGAAGATAATAAAAAGATATTCTCTTAGTAAAGTTAAGAAACTGGTAGTTGGAGGAAGCAATAGGCAGGAGTCGGTCTATAATGCTCTTAAGGAAATCCCTGCGTCACCGGGTAGTGTAGTATTAATTCATGATGGTGTCAGGCCCCTTATTGCAACTCCAGAAATCGACTCTATTGTTGATGAGTTAACACAGGAAAACAAAAAGGATTCTAATATAAAGGGTGTGATAATAGCTGCACCTGCTAATGAAACCATAAAGAAAGTAAAAAATAATGGCATAGTGGAAGAAACAATACCTCGGGGCAAGGTTTGGCACGCACAAACCCCACAAGCTTTTTTTTACGAAGTAATTTTAGATGCTCACAAAAAAGCTATTGAGGATGATTTTGTTGGAACTGATGATGCCAGTCTTGTTGAGAGAATGGGATGGAAGATAAAAGTTTTTAAAGTAACGCATGAGAATATAAAAATTACAACACCGGTTGACTTGTTTCTTGCCGAATTAATGATAACTAAAGGGAATACTAAATAATTCAAATTTTTAGATGATTTATCTGGAAGTGTTGTAGTTAGAGTATACTATTCTATAAACAGATATTACCACAGGATTAATTTTATATGAAAATAGGTATAGGCTTTGATGTCCATAATTTTCAGAGTGGCAGAAAATTAATATTGGGAGGAGTGGAAATAAATCACAGCAAGGGACTTGCAGGTCACTCAGATGCAGATGTGCTGGTTCATTCTATTATGGATGCCATGTTAGGAGCTTGCGGCCTTGGTGACATTGGAAATCATTTTCCGGATAGTGACTCAAGGTATGAAAACATTTCCAGCTTACTATTGCTTGAAGAAGTTAACAAAAAAATGAAAAAAAAATGCCTGAGCATAGTAAATATAGATTGTGTGTTAATTTTAGAGAAACCCAGGGTATCCAAATATTTCCCAGATATGAAAAAAAAATTATCTGGTATTCTAAAAATAAGTGAGGAAGCAATTAATATAAAAGCAACAACCACCGAGGGCCTTGGTTTTTGCGGAAGAGAAGAGGGAATTGCTGCTGAGAGCGCAGTACTTCTTGAATAAATTTGACTAAATGTGCTTTTATGTATAATATATTTAATTAGTTAAACCTGTTACAGTTAATTTTTTGTTGCGTGATAGTTTTGGCAGTGTACAAGTGTAAACAGTAAGATGGTTATATCAAAAGAAATACAAGAAAAAAAAGAAGTAAAAATGGTTCCAAGATTTAGGTTTGCACCGTCTCCTACAGGCGGTCTTCATATAGGAACGGCAAGAACTGCTTTGTTTAACTGGCTGGCTGCAAGGAGCATGAACGGAAGGCTTGTTTTAAGGATAGAAGACACAGATACGAAAAGGTCTGACAGGAAATACGAAGATTCCATAATTGATGATTTAAAGTGGCTTGGCTTAGGCTGGGATGAATTTTACAGACAGAGTGAAAGAATTGAAATTTATCAAAAATTTGCTAACAAACTATTAAATGAAGGCAAGGCTTACTTATGTTTTTGCACTCCTGAGCGTTTAAACGATCTAAGGGAAAAACTTTTATCTGAGGGGAAAATGCCGGGATATGATAACAAATGTAGAAGTTTAAGTGCAGAGAATGTTGAAAAGAATTTAAGAGAAGGCAAAAAGTTCACGATAAGGTTTAAAGTTGAAGATGGCGATATATTATTTAATGATCTGGTAAGAGGGAATATAAAGTTTAACTCTAAAGTTATCAGAGATTTTATAGCTATTAAATCCGACGGAACCCCTTCTTATAATTTTGCAGTAGTGGTGGATGATAGTGAAATGGAGATAACACACGTACTCAGGGGAGAAGATCATATCACAAATACTGCAAAGCAAATACTGCTGTTTAAAAGTATTGGACGAAAGCCACCTTTTTTTGCACACATTTCAATGATACTTGAAAAAGATGGCTCTAAGTTAAGCAAAAGATATGGCGCCACTACTATTACTCAGTTCAGGGAGATGGGATACTTGAGCGAAGCTGTTTGCAATTATCTTTCCATGCTTTCCTGGCATCCAAGAGATTGCGAAGAAATATTTAGCATATATGATGCTGTAAGTAAGTTTAGAATACCGGATATATCCAAAAGCCCGGCTATATTTGATACCGACAAGCTAAATTGGATTAATGGTATTTATATAAGGGGAAAGACAGTTGATGAGCTTGTAGATCTTTGCACGCCATTTTTGATCAGGGGAAAAGTGATAGAAAAAAGTGATGTAGGAAATGAAGAAATTATGCTGAAGGTAAAAAAATGTGCTGACGCGTTTAAAGACAAAATAAAAGTACTTGGCGAATTTCCAGATTATGCCGTGGATTTATTTAGGGACAGAATAAATAATTACAGCAAGGAAGCTGACGAAATATTGAGATTGGAAACTTCTTCCAATGTGCTGCAGTTTTTTTTAAAGGAATTAGAATCAACGCTCAAGTCCCATGACAACAATGAGGGCTCCGGTATTGATGAAGAGATTGGCAGGAAACTTATTAAAGCGGCGGGAGAAAATCTTAAAGAATACAAAATAAAAGGAAAATTTTTATATATGCCAATTCGGGCATCTCTTACAGGTATGACACATGGGCCAGAACTTCCAAAAATTATAGCTATACTTGGTTTGAAAAATTGCATAAAAAGAGTAAACCAAACTTTAAAATATCTTGAAAATAATTAATTTTTAATAGATTATTATTCTTTATAATTTATTAACAATACAGTACAGTTTAATAAAATTAATCAACGTTTTGTATATCTGAAACGATGGGTTTAATAAGAGATTTAAGAGATCAAATAAAAGTGGCAAAGGAAAGAGATCCTGCTGCTGTAAGCACTGTGGAAATCTTTCTTACATATGCCGGAGTTCATGCAATTTTGGCATACCGTGTTGCTAACTGGCTGCTTAAGCATAAAATCCCGTTTTTGCCTCGAGCAATATCACAATTTGATAAATTTCTAACAGGGATTGAAATTCACCCCGGGGCAAAAATTGGTAAAAGATTGTTTATTGATCATGGTGCAGGCGTGGTTATAGGCGAGACTTCTATTATTGGTGATGACGTAACAATATACCAGGGAGTAACATTGGGGGGGACAGGAAAAGAAAGAGGGAAAAGGCACCCTACCATTGGTAATACCGTTGTTATATCAGCTGGAGCAAAAGTCCTGGGTTCAATAACTATAGGCAATAATGTAATTATAGGCGCTGGTGCCGTTGTAATAAAATCTGTTCCTGATGAATGTACCGTAGTTGGTGTTCCGGGAAGAATTGTAAAAATAAAGGGAGAAAAAGTTTTGTCAGATAAATTTCATAGAATGAACTTACCAGACCCTGTAAATGAAATACTGGGTGATTGCTGTGCAAGAATAAATTTTCTGGAAGAAGAATTAAAAAAGCTTAAGAGAGAAAACAAAGCAAAAGGTAGTTCCAAACAAAAAAGTAAAAAATTAAAAGAATAGGTGAAAAGGCATGGGGCTGAAAATATATAATACCCTTCACAGGAAAAAGGAATTATTTGAGCCGGTAGAAAGCGGCAAAGTCAGGATGTATGTGTGTGGTCCGACCGTCTATAACTACATATCTATTGGAAATGCAAGACCAATAATAGTCTTTAACATGGTAAGAAACTATTTAGAGTATAGTGGTTATGAAGTTAATTATGTACAAAATATTACTGATATTGAAGATAAGATAATAAATAAGGCTATAGAGGAAAATGTTGACTTTAAGGTTATAACCAGGAAGTATACCGATGCTTTTCTGTATGATGTTAAAAGTCTAAAAATAAGTAAGTTTGACAAAATGCCAAAGGCTTCTGAAATGATTGGGGAGATAATAAATTTTATAGCCAAAATAATAGAAAATGGCTTTGGGTACGCAACAGATGGCAATGTATATTTTGATGTAAAGAAATTCAAGCACTATGGAAAATTATCCGGACAGAAAATTGAAGAAATGAAACAGCAAGAAGTTTGTGTCTTTAGTAAAAGGAATAAAATAGATTTTGCACTATGGAAGAATGCAAAAGAAGGCGAACCTTATTGGGATAGCCCGTGGGGCAGAGGGAGACCGGGCTGGCATATTGAATGTTCTGCTATGGCAACTAAATTTTTAGGACATCCCATAGATATCCATGGAGGCGGGATAGATCTGGTGTTTCCTCATCACGAGAATGAAATTGCCCAATCGGAAGCTGCTTTTCCTAAAAAAGGTGATTTTGTGCACTACTGGATGCATAATGGAATGATTGAGATTAAAGAAGAAAAAATGTCTAAGTCAAAAGGGCTTAAAGAAGATTGGATACTTAGAAACCTTTTAAAAAAATATTCACAGAATGTTGTAAAAATATATATGCTGACCACTCATTACAGGAGCCCGTTAGAATTCAGCGTTGAAAAGCTTATTGAGGCAAAAAAAGCACTGGACAAAGTTACAAACACTTTAAGAAATATCCAATTTTTAATTGAAGAATCCGACAAAGGATGTCACACGGGAGAAACTGCTGAAAAAAAGAATGCGGAAGCAGAATTAAAAATAGATAGCCTAATAAAAAAGTGTGAAGAAAAATTTAGACATTCCATGGACGATGATTTTAACTCTGCAAAGGCGGCTGGAAGCATTTTTGAACTTATTAGAAATATAAACAGCATTATACAAAGTCCAAAATTTGTGCTAACTGAGGCTGTGAAGACGAGTCTTGACAGAGCTTATAAAAAAATAAACGTGCTGGGCTCAGTTTTAGGGTTTGATTTTGAAAAAGAGGTTGCAAAAGTTGCCGTTGACACTGAAACTAAAATTGGGCTGAGCAGCAGAGACATAGAAAGGCTTATTGCAGAAAGGGAAAAGGCAAGAAAAAATAAAGACTTCAAGCTGGCCGATGAGATTAGAAATAAATTAAGCATGGGCGGCGTAGTGCTGGAAGATAGAAAAGAAGGGACCATCTGGAAGGTAATAGAAAGCAGTAATGGAAAAAAGAAACTATGAACTAATATATGGAATTAATCCTGTATGTTCTGTACTTACTGTAAATTCTGGCAGAAGAAAAGTGTACAAAATTATTTTAAGCAAAAGCAGAAAAAAAACCCCTAAAGTGAAAGAAATTATTTGCAGGGCCATGGAAAATAATATATGCATAACAGAAGTGGAGCAGGGTAAATTTAGCAAATTATCTGAAGGCTATTTTCCCAACACAGATTTTTCTTCTGTCCAGGGCATGGCTGCTGAAGTTTCGCCATACAATTGCTATAGTTTTGAGCAGTACATAAATAATGAAACCAATAAAAAAAGCAAACTCATAGTATTGGATGGGGTAACTGATGTAGGAAATTTTGGGTCAATAATCAGAAACTGCAGTGCATTTGGATTTGACGGAATAATTATTTCAAAAAACAGGAGCGTGGATGTAAACAAAAGAGTCAGCAAGATCTCTGCAGGTGCTCTGGAAGAGATAAAAATATTTAAGGTTACAAATATTGCAAGAACTTTGCAGCAGTTAAAAAAAAGTGGATTTTGGGTATATGGGACAACACTGGAAAAAACACGGGAAGTGCAAAGCGCAGACGAAACTAAGTTTGTATTTCCACTTGCTATTGTCTTTGGCAGTGAAGATAGAGGGATAAGCAGGTTGGTTGGCGATAATTGTGACATCATGACCAATATAATCATTAAAAGTACGGCGCAGTCATTAAATGTTTCTGTAGCTTCAGGTATTATGCTCTATATAATACAAAAAAATGCAGGATAACGGCATATTGTTTTTTAACTAGCCAGTATTGATAAAACTGGGAAGGATAAACTTTGGAAGACTTAGTAATTGTAGATGGATATAATTTTATATTTAATTATTTCAGTGCTAAAAAAATAAGCAGCAGCGATTTATTGTATCTAAGGGAAAAGTTAATAAACGATCTTGCCGGGTATAAGCATTGGAACAAATGTGATTTACTGGTAATTTTTGATGCTAAAAGCAACGATAATATGGCCAGGAACTATCAAAAAGTTGATGACATAGAAGTGGTTTACTCCAGAAGCGGTGAGACTGCAGATACTGTAATAGAAGAATTGGTTTGCAGCAGGCACGAATACAGAAGAATATTTGTTGTAACGTCTGATTATATGCAGCAAAAGGTAGTGTTTAAAAGAAATGTTTATAGAAAATCTATCAGGGAATTTGTTCTTGAGATGAACAGATCCAAAAGGAATATAAGTGAAAAAATTGATGACAGTAAAAAATCTGGTGGAAAATTATTTTATTTATTGGAAAATAGGCTTGACCATAAATCAAAGAAAAAATTTTCTGACTTCAGAAGATTCGGCAAAAAGTAAAAAGCAGTAAACTCTAATTTATGGTAATCGTCTCTAAGGCATTAATCAAATTTTTTATGTGTAGAATACATATTCAAAAGATTACAAATGTTTTTTTAATCCTGACCGCAATACTTACAATTTTTTGTTTTTATGGCTGCGGTATTTACTGCAGTAATGACAATAATTTAAGCGAATACAATAATAAGAGCAGCGAAAAAGGTAAATTATATGTAAAAGAAGTTATAGATGGCGACACATTTATCCTTTCTAATAGCGAGAGGGTCAGGCTTATTGGGATAAACACTCCTGAGGCTGGGAGATATTACTTTAATGAAGCAAAAGATGTATTGGAAATACTTATTTTAGGGAAAGAAGTTGAATTGGAAAAAGATGTAACGGATAGAGATAAATATGGCAGGCTTCTGAGGTATGTATATGTTGAAGAATTATTCGTTAACATAGAAATGGTAAAAAGGGGATTTGCAAATGTGTACACCTATCCTCCTGATGTTAAATATACCGAAGAATTTTTGGAGGCAGAGAGATACGCAAGGTTAAATGAGGCAGGATTGTGGAAGAAGTCCGAAACTTGCAAGTTAGAAGTAGATATAAATTATGATGCTGAGGGTAATGATAACAGTAACTTAAATGGCGAATATGTAACTATAAAAAATATGGGCACAAGCAGTCTTAATTTGGAAAAATGGACGGTTAAGGATAGCGGAACAAACATTTATGAGTTCTGCAAGTATGCTTTGGAACCTGGTTCTGCCATATATCTTTTTTCAGGTAGTGGGAAAGACGTAGACGGCAAACTTTATTGGGGGAGCTCAAAACCTATATGGAACAATGATCACGATACCCTGTATCTTAGAGACAAGGCAGGTCTGCTTGTAGAAATCTATAACTACTAAGAGATATTTAGAAACTCTCCAGTGAAGGGTGCTCTGCTTCCTCTGAATACATATTTAAAATTTTCCAGCACCGCAAAAAATTTACTTCTTTTTATCAAAAATTTTTACTCCCTTCTGCTGTTATTATATTGGAAACTTATTTTGGTTACTTTTTTATACTTTATATGATTTGGTACGTTTTTTAAATTCCTATTTCTTCTTCAATGAAATGAGTATGGATTTTTCCTAATTTGAAATTATCTTTAGATAGGATTTTTTTGTGAAATGGGATAGTGGTTTTTATTCCATCAATTTTAAATTCATCCAGTGCTCTAACCGATCTTGAGATTGCTTCCTCTCTGGTATTTGCCCAGATTACAAGCTTGGCAATAAGGGAATCGTAAAAAGGAGAAATTTCTGAGTTTGAGTGGATATATGTGTCAACTCTTACGCCGGGTCCTCCGGGCAGAAAGCAATCTGTAATTTTCCCGGGGCACGGGGCAAATTTATTTTCGGAATCTTCTGCATTTATTCTAAATTCGATAGCATGGCCAGAAATTTTATTATTACTATCCGACAAAGTATTTTTTATTCCTGATGCTATTTTTATCTGTTCTTTTACCAGATCAATTCCTGTTACCATTTCAGTGATTGGATGCTCTACTTGTATGCGGGTATTAATCTCTATAAAATAAAAATTTTCATTTTCGTCTACTAAAAATTCAATAGTTCCTAAATTTTTATAATTAATAATTTTGGCTGCCCTGATGGCGTATTCCTTCATTATTTTTTTGGTTCTTGAAGATAAATTTACTGCAGGTGCTTCCTCCATTAGCTTTTGATGTCTTCTTTGGATAGAGCATTCTCTTTCTCCGACACATGTAATATTTCCAAAGTTATCTGCTACTATTTGAAATTCTATATGTTTTGGTTTTGAAATGTATTTTTCTATGTATACTTCACCAACTCCAAAGGAGGACTTGGATTCTGATACGGCTAAAGGAAAGAAGTACAGCATATCCTTTTTGTCTTTGCATATTCTCATTCCCCTCCCGCCTCCTCCAAAGGAAGCTTTTATGATAACAGGATAGCCAAGTCTTTTGCAAAATTTTAATGCATTGCTTGCATCTTTAACATTTCCGTTGGAGCCGGGAATAACAGGTATCCTGCTATTCCTCATTACTTCTATAGCCCTGGATTTATTTCCTGCAAGAGATATAACTTTGGAAGGAGGGCCTATAAAAACTAAATCATTACTGGTGCAGCTCTCTTCAAATTCTGGATTTTCTGCTAAAAATCCATATCCGGGGTGAACAGCGTCACAGTTAGTTACTGCTGCAGCACTTATTATATTATTAATATTAAGATAGCTTTTTGCTGGTTGCGGGGGTCCTATGCAGATGCTTCTGTCAGAAAGCTTTGTATGCATGCAGTCTTTGTCTGCTGTGGAGTATACTGAAACACATTCAACTCCAAGCTCTCTGCAGGCCCGGATGACTCTTACTGCAACCTCTCCTCTGTTTGCTATGAGTATTCTTTTAAACATAATTATAATTTTAAAAATACTATGGTTTGATTAAATTCAACAGCTTCTTCATTTTTAGCTACTATGTCTTTTATTTCTCCATCATAATCAGAAGTAACTTTGTTCATAAGTTTCATGGCCTCAATTATACAAATTGTATCTCCCTTTTTTACTTTGTCGCCGACATTTACAAATGGCGGGCTATCTGGAGCAGGCGCACTATAGAATGTTCCTACAATTGGAGATTTTATCTCAACTATACTCTCATCAGAAGCTTTTTCATCTGGTAATTTTATGGATTTGGATTGTTCATATTTTTCTGGTTTATGCTTGGATTTATTTATGGATATTTTTATACCGTCCAGCTCCAATTTTATTTCGTCTATATTGCTGCTTTCAACTAAATTTGATATTTCTTTCATTTTTTTAATATCTAGATCTTTCAACTTATAATTTGAACTGTCTGTTTCAACCTTTTGAGTTATTCCGCTTGTATCTACACTTACCATGGAAGCGCCGGAAGCTTCATCTTTTTTACCCTTTTTTTGTTCAAGAAATTTTCTTGTTTTTTCAGGAAATAAGCAGTAGCTCAAGATATCTTCTTCCTTACTGGACAAACCTGCCAGTTCATTTTTGCATTGCCCGTAAATATCTTCAGTTTCAAAACTTGCCCCATTTTCCTGATATTCGATGCTGTCTGACAGTTTACCAATAAGCTCACGGTCTGGTTTTTGCGGCAGTTTGCCATAATATCCCTG